>JAEZJL010000259.1 GCA_023415815.1 Bacillota bacterium
TGTTAAGGCTGCGGCTGAAAAGGGGATTGCCGTTTTCTATGAGAAGCCGCTGGGGAATACGGCAAAAGAGACAATTCCAATCAAAAAGATAATCGACGACTCGGGAATAATCGTCAATGTCGATTTCGTACTGGCATATATGGAGCCCGTCATAATGTTCAAAAAGCTCATGGACGAAGGGAAGACGGGTGAAATCAATATCATAAACGCCGACCTGCAGTTTCCCTGGGAGCCTCCGAAGGGCGACTGGCACTGGGACGTCAACGACGGCAACGGACTGATTAACGACGACTGCTGCCATATCATCGCTCCGATATACCTGCTCGCGGGTGAGCCGGAGGAGGTTTTCGCATACGGCGGCAACTACAGCGGCAACGGTGAAACCGAGGACGCCGCAGCCATACTTATCAAGTTCAGGAGCGGCGCGGTCTGCTCCATCACCAACGGCGGCCGCGGGAGCATCAACGCCGGCGACGCGCCCATCTGGCTGAACGTTTGCGCGCAGAACGCCCAGGCGGTTATATACGGCCGCGACCATATGTTCAAGAAGGCGGATGTGAAAATCAAAGGCGAGGGCGACCCCTCCGAGGTCGTGAAGCTTGAATGGAAGCAGCCCGAAAGGAAGCTGATCATGAAAAACGCCCTTGAGGAGTTTGTGAAATGCGTCCAGGAGGGCAGGAAGCCGATGACGGGCTTTGACTTCGGCATAAGGGTACAGGAGATCATAGACGCCATCCTGCTTTCAATCAGGACGGGAAAGGCCGTAAAGCTTTGAGCCTGTATGTGAGATAAATAACAGAGCGAATTGGAGGAATCAGCTATGAGATTTGCATTTGCACCCGGGGATATCGCCCCCGGTGAATATTCAAAATGCTTCGAGCTTTCGAAGAAATACGGCTTCAAGGGCGTAAACGTCAACGGTATAGAGCTTTACGCAGGCTCGGGCGAGGAAATACTCAAGAGCGGTCTGCAGATATC
This sequence comes from Bacillota bacterium, assembly GCA_023415815.1. GTDB lineage: Bacteria > Bacillota > Clostridia > Acetivibrionales > DTU013 > JAEZJL01. The sequence goes on from JAEZJL010000259.1 coordinate 979, forward strand.
GCAGATGGGCGTCTGGGACTACAATCCCCTCATACCTGAAGAAAAAGCCCATGACCATGTAATAAAGTGCATCGATGCGGCGGCTTCCTTCGGCTTTAAAAGCTCCGTAACCTTCGGGGTGGGAGGCTATGCCGTTCCGAATCCCTGGATCGCCCACCCGGACAACTGGACAAGGCGGGCAAGGAAGGCCGCGGCCGAAAATATCAGGCCGCTGGCGAAATACGCGGAGAAGAAGGGAGTTTCGATATCCCTGGAGCCGCACACGGCCAATGTGGCAAATAATATTGAAAATACTCTCGATTTGCTTGAGCTGATCGGAGTGAAAAACGTAGGGATCACTCTGGACATAGTCAATTATTGCACCGTTGAGGCGTATTACGACACCGCGGCCCTGATTGATAAATATGCAAACGGCCTCAGGGATTGCATCATCGACGTCCACATCAAGGATGTGGTCATCCTGCCTGAAATGATCGTTTATATGAAGGAATGCTCCCCCGGACTGGGAAATCTGAATCTGGTCCGCTACCTCGAGAAAATCGACGAAATCCTGAAGGACGACGCCTGGGCGATCGTGGAGCACGTCCCCGCCGAGGAGACGGAAGCCGCGCTCGACACGGTGCTCAAAGCCGCCCGGACGGCCGGCGTGAGCTTCAAGTGACAGACTCCCCGGCGTTCTTTTACCGGTGATATTACCTTGCTGTTCTGCTGCAAAAAACACATATCCCTTACACAGCCTTTTTGCAGCAGAAACGGCAGAAGGAGCGAATATGAAAATTGCCGTGCAGCTGTATACCTTTCACGACATGGAATTCAACGAACTGGAAAAGGTATGCGGGATTTTGAAAAGACTTGGCTTTGACGGCGTTGAAATATGCAGCCATATAGGCGTTCACGGCCCCCGGGAGCTGAAGGACATCATCCGGAGTCAGGGCCTCGAAATATTCTCCGTCCATGCCGCCTACGAAACACTGACCTCCGGCAATATCGGAAAAACGATGGAGTACTATAAGGAGGCCGGTATTGGGGAAATAGTCATACCCGCCATGAAGGACTTCAGCATCAAATCCATCGGCAGGATGACGGAAGAAATCGTCAGGATAAAAAGCACTCTTGAAGATAACGGCTTCCGTATTGCTTACCACCACCACGATTGGGAATTCGGTGAAACGGACGAAAAAGGCCTGAACCAGATGGCGCACATACTCGCGGATACGGATGTGGACATACAGGCGGACATATTCTGGCTCAAAAAGAAAAATGTGAATATGAAGCGGTTTTTACAGGACAATAAAAAAAGGATAAAAAGCCTCCACCTAAAGGATATGGGCGATGAGGCGAGCCAGAGGTACAGTATAATCGGCGAGGGAATATTGGACATAGATGATGCGGTAAGGTTCGCGGTAGAGAACAAGCATGAAGCGGTGATCATCGAGATCGATGAAATTTACGGAGATACGGAAGAATGGCTGCAGAAGAGCCGCCAAAATCTGCTTTCGGCCGTATCAAGGATTGCGAAGGGGTGCTGAGGCTATGAGGATCATGCAGATAGGCAGCGGCGGCTGGGGAGACTCGTGGCTCGAATACATAAGCAATAACGGGGGCTGCGAGCTGGCCGGGATGATAAGCCGCGGCGGTGCCAACCTGGAAAACGCCAAAAGGAAATACGGGCTGAAGGACTCACAGTGCCATACAAGCGCTGCGGAAGGCTTGAAAGCGCCTGCGGATCTGGTTATTGTGACAGTGCCGCACCCGTGGCATATCGAATATGCAAAAATGGCGGTTGAAGCCGGAAAGAACGTATTGATCGAAAAACCCCTGAGCAATGATTTCGGGAAAGCCAGGGAATTCGCCGCATTTTTGAAGGGCCGCGATGAAAAGGTATGGGTCAGCCAGAACTACAGGTTCAGGAAAAATCTCTGGGATCTCAAGGCTTCGCTTGGAGAGAGCGGCGTGGGCAATATCGCCTGGATGGACGTGCTGTTCAGGTACGGAAGTACCAGTGCAAGGCTCGATCCGGCCAACGAATGGGAACGGGCTTCATGGCGTGATAAGCAGTTCAGCCTTTTGCTGGAGGAGATTGCGATCCACCATTTCGACATCATGCGGTTTCTTACCGGAAGCAATGCCCGGCTCATTGACTGCAAGGGTTTCAGCCCATACTGGAATGACTTGAACGGCGTTGAATGCGTTTTTGCGAATATCGAGCTTGAGAACGGGGCTTATGTGAATTATTCCAGCTCGATGAAAGCGATAGGCCTCAATACAGGGTGGATGGGAAGCTATACGGTTCAAACCGATAAAGGCGCGGTTTATATGACTGAAAGCGAAATCAGGTATGAGCCCGGAAGGGATGAAAAAGGCGGTCTGAAGGCGGCGCCGGGTTTCCCTGGAACGGACAGGGACGGAGTCCTGAACGAGCTCAAAAAGGGCGTCGTGGGCGGGGAGTGCGCCGTACCGACGATATTCGACAACCTGAACAGCTATGCCATGGTATGTGCGGCTGAAATATCCGCCGCGGAAAACAGGCCCGTCGAGCTGGACGAGCTGCTGTAAAGCTGCGGGAACCGTGGGTTCCCGGTGAATCAATATAATAAAAGGGGGAATTTTTATGGGTAGATTTGGTAAGCTTCTGCTTTTCGCGCTGATTTTCGTATTTGCCGCCGGGATGATGGCAGGCTGCGGACAGCAGGCATCTCCGGACGGGGGGCAGAAAAGCACTCCGGACGTCACGGAAAAGCAGGCGGAGGCAAAGGAGCAGACGGCTCCGGAAACGGTCGAGCTGACCTTGCTGGACGATTGCCTCGAGAATCTCAATGAAGCGGAATTTAAAGCCTTCAACCAGGAAATCAAGGAATTTATGAAGGAGCATCCCGAGGTCAATATCATCAGGGATTCCGCTTCGGCCGACGTCGTACGTCAAAAGATTCCCACGCTGGCAGCCGCCAACGAATTGCCGGATATGTTCACGGGTATGGCCTCCATCGTGCCGAACTTTGTCAATGCCGGAATCATCATGTCCGTAGAGGAGCTGTTCAGCGACAGGATGGATTACCTGGACGGGTTTATTCCGGGAATGCTGGACGATTACCTGTACAAGGGCTCCCATTACGGCATACCCCAGAGGTCCATGCCGGTGTACGTAATGTATTTCAATATGGGCCTACTGAAGGAAAGCGGGATCGAGAAAGCTCCCGAGACCTTTGAAGAGCTGCTGGCCGCAATTAAGGCGACAAAGGCAAAGGGCCTGATACCCCTGGTGCTGGGAGATAAGGGCAAATGGCCCTCGAGACTGCTGTTCTCAGGGCTCGGAGTCAGGACCGCCGGAGGAGACTACCTTGAGAAAATCAAGGCCGGAGAGCTGAAATTCACCGATCCGTCCGTATTAAAGGCCCTGCAGTATATCGAAGAAATATCCAAAGCCGGAGCCTTCAACAAGGACTTTACAAGCATCGACCACGTACAGGCAAGAGCGCTGTTCTATGACAAAAAGGCCGCTATGTACGGCGAGTGCCTGTTCTTCAGCCAGGTAGAGGACGACGAGTGGCCGGAGGATATTAAAAACAACTACGAAGAAATGTTCATCCCGCAGCTTCCCGGCGAGGACCTCAGCAATGGTGTGACCGTACCGGTGGCCGCCGATATCGGCCTGGTTTTCAGCTCCAAGCTCAAGAACGACCCGGGCGAGCTGAAGGCTGCACAGGCATTCGCGATGGAGGTCATGGGGGCGGACTACAACAAGAAAATCGCCGAATTCGGCAGCTTCCCCGTAATGAAGGTCACCGGAGCCGACCTGTCCAATGTGCCCGAAGCGATCAAGAGATACAACGACAAGCTTGCGCCCAAGCTGCTGACAGGCTGTCATACGGACGGAAGGCTCCCGGACGCGGTTCTCGAAGCGATCACGGTAAATCTGCAGAACCTCATCATAGGCTCGCAGACGGCGGAGCAGTCGGCTGAAAAGATACAGGCCGTAATGGAAAAGAGCATGAGCAAATAAGGACCGGGGCGCCGGGAATGGCGGACGCTGTTCCCGGCGCTTAAAACTCTTTTGAAAGTCTTTGATCCTATCTCATAAATGTCTTAAGGGTGATAGAATGGTAACCAAATTGAAAAACCCCGGTAAGCTCCCCACCGCATTATTCATAATTCCAGGGATATCGCTTTTTTCCTTCTCAATCATAGTTCCCGCGGTCATAGCCATTATCAACAGCTTCTTTGTCTGGACGAGCATCACAAAGCCCGTCTGGAGCGGGCTGAAAAACTATGCCGAGCTGATTCATGACGAGCTGTTCTGGCTCTCCCTGCGCAACAATCTCGTTTTTGCCGTACTGACGCTCATCGGGCAGATCGGGCTGGGCTATGTGATAGCCTTCCTTTTGAAGTCGAGGCTGGTTGAATTGAAGAAGTTCCACAGGACGGTGATGTTTTTTCCTGTCATCATCTCCACGGTGGTATTGAGCTTTTTGTGGATGCTGGTCTATGGGAACGACTACGGAATATTAAATAATCTGCTGAAAATCACAGGGCTCGGGCAGTACGCCACCGCCTGGCTCAGCAATCCGGATACCGTCATCAACGCCCTGGCCGCGCCTTTGATATGGCAGTGGTTCGGCCTGTATATGCTGATATTCATGGGCGCTCTCGAAACCATACCCGGCGACGTCCTGGAATCTGCGGAGATAGACGGGGCGGTGGGCCTGAAAAAAATACTTTACATCAATATTCCCATGACCTATAACACCCTCAAGGTGGCGATCGTCATGTGCATCGCGGGGATCATGAAAATGTTCGACCATATCCTGGTCATGACGGCGGGCGGGCCCGGAAACAGCTCGATGGTGCTTGCGCTGTATGCGTACAAGGTATCCTTCGAAAGCTTTGACCTGGGATATGGAAGCACGATTTCCGTAGGCATTATAGTCTTCAGCCTGGCTATTACATTCCTTGCAAAAAAGCTGCTGGGGGGGAAGCGTTATGAATAGAAAATTCTTCGGGAAAATACGGGCGGAAGCGATCGTTATAAACCTTCTGCTGTTGATAATATCCTTCACATGCATATTCCCTTTTATCTGGCTGCTGTATTCGTCGTTTAAAACCAACAGCGAATTCTTATCGGATTTATTTGCGCTGCCGACGCATCTTGAATGGAACAACTATTATTCGGCGCTGATCCGCAGCCACATCCTCAAATATTTCATCAATACCGTTTTCAACGCTCTGTCTTCGGTCGCCGTCATTGTGTTCTTCACCTTCTGCATAGGCTACTACATCGCCAGATACGATTTCAAGGGCAAGAAGCTGGCCGAATCCCTACTGATGCTGGGAATGGTCGTTCCGGTCCATGCATTGCTTGTCCCGATGTACATGCAGTTCAAGATCTTCAATATGGTGGACCACAGGGGCGTCCTGATATTTCCCTATATGGGCGTAATGATACCCCTGACGGTGTTCCTGATTGAAGCGTATGTTAAGGCGATACCTATCGATATGGAGCAGTCGGCGGGAATCGAGGGCGCGTCGCTTGTAAATACAATACTAAAAATCATCATACCCATGTGCAAGCCCATCATAATCACCGTTATAATACTGGCCTTCAATTATTCCTGGAACGAGCTGCCGTTTTCCCTTATCCTGAATCCGAGCGAAAAGGTGAGGAATATGGCCGTGGGAATAATGAATTTCTCCAGCCAGTTCAACGTAAACTGGGCGCAAAGGATCGCGGCCTGCGTAATAGCACTGCTGCCGGTAACGTTTTTCTACATGCTTTTCAATGAACAAATCATACAGGGAATGACCGAGGGCGCGGTAAAAGGATGAATATTGCCTTTTGCCGGGCGCGGGGAAGTGGAGGAAGAGCTATGAAGCTGGGCTTTTTAAGCGCCGTGCTGCCCGAGTACACCTTTGAGCAGGTGATTGATTTCGCCGGGAGCATCGACATGTCCTGCGTTGAAATAATGTGCTGGCCGAAGGGCAAGGCGGAGCGGAGATATGCGGGCGTAACGCACATCGACGCCGGGGAGCTGACAAAGGAAAAGGCGAAAAAAATAAACGCTTATTTGCAGGAGAAGAATGTAAGTATCTCCGCGCTGGGATACTATCCGAACCCGCTGGACGCCGATATGGAACAGCGTTCGGTCTATATCCGGCATATCAAGAAATGCATTGAAGCCGCCAATATGCTGGGTGTTAAGGTATTCAACACCTTTTTGGGCAAGGACCCCGCCCGGCCGATAAAAGAGAATATGGAGGAGTTTAAGAAGGTCTGGCCCGATATCGTGAAGCACGCCGAAGCCCTTGACGTAAAGATCGGCATCGAGAACTGCCCCATGTATTTTAAGGACGAATGGCCGGGAGGGAAGAATCTGGCCGCGTCCCCGAAAATCTGGAGGGAGATGTTTTCCGCGATCGACAGCAGGCACTTCGGTCTGAATTATGACCCTTCGCATCTTGTGTGGCAGAGGATGGACTATATCAAGCCCATTTACGAATTCAGCGAAAAGCTGTTCCATTTCCACATCAAGGACGCAAAGCTGTTCCCGGATAAATACGACGATGCCGGCATTTTTGCCGCGCCTCTTGAATACCATGCCCCCAAAATACCCGGCCAGGGCGATATTGACTGGGGCAGGGCGGTTTCCGCGCTGAATGACGTCGGCTACAAGGGCTGCGCGGTGATAGAAATCGAGGACAGGTCCTTTGAGGATACGCTCCAGGACAGGCTTCATTCGATCGTTTTGTCAAAAAACTTCATGAGGCAGTATATATGATAAAATATAAACGGGGAAAGGAAAAAATATGCACACCATAAAGGCAGGCATCATCGGGACCGGCTTCATAGGCCCGCTGCATATTGAAGCACTGCGCCGGCTGGGCAATGTGCAGGTGGCCGCTCTGGCGGATATCGACCAGCCTACGGCCGATATGAAGGCGGAAGCGCTGAACGTCCCGGCCGCCTTCGGCGATTACAGAGCCCTGCTGGCCGACCCGGAAATACAGGCTGTACATATCTGCACGCCGAACAATACGCATTATCGGATGACGAAGGAAGCGCTGCTGGCCGGAAAGCACGTGGTCTGCGAAAAGCCCCTTGCCATGGTCAGAGGGGAAGCCCGCGAGCTGGTCGGGCTTGCGCGGGAAAAGGGACTGGCGAATGCGGTCCATTTCAATGTCCGTTTCTATCCCCTGATCCATCATATCCGGCAGATGATAAAAAACGGCGACCTGGGCGCTGTATTTGCGGTAAACGGCTCCTACCAGCAGGACTGGCTTTTCAAGGACACCGATTACAACTGGCGGCTGGAGCCTCAATTCAGCGGGAAATCGCGGGCCGTAGCGGACATAGGCTCGCATTGGTTCGATACGGTAGAGTATGTCACGGGTGCGGCAGTCGAAGAGGTCTGCGCGGATTTCGCCACCTTCCACCCCGTGCGGAAAAAACCGCTGAAGCCGGTGGAAACTTACTCCGGAAAGCTTCTGACGCCGAAGGATTATACGGATATGGCAATCAATACGGAGGACTATGCGTCGGTTCTTCTGCGCTTCAATAACGGCGCACACGGCTCTCTTACGGTAAACCAGACGGCGGCGGGGAGAAAAAACAGGCTGTACTTCGAGATATACGGGAGCAAGGCGGCCCTTGCCTTTGACTCGGAAAAGCCCAATGAAATGTGGGTGGGACACCGCGACGC
>JAEZJL010000081.1 GCA_023415815.1 Bacillota bacterium
CCTTATGTCCGGCAGGCTGCTTGAAATTACCGAAGAGGACATGAAGCTGCCCCCGGACGAGGGGCTGCTCTTTATCCGCAAAACCCTCCGGGCCGACCTGCCCGAGGGGATGGCCAATGAGATAAACCGGCTGGCCGAGGGCTGGATAGGGGGCATACAGCTGATGGCTCTCGCTTCGGCTAAGGGGAGCAGGCCGGGCAGGGAGGTCAGGGCGCTCAACAAGCCTACGGCAGATTACCTCTCGAGGGAGATTCTGGATTCGCTTGAGGAGGACGAGCGGGAGTTCCTCATAAAGACGTCGATATTAAGCTATTTCGACGGAAGCATATGCGACAGGCTCCTGGATTCCGGAAGCTCGGAGGAAATGATTGCAAGGCTTCTCGGTAAAAACCTCTTTATGGTGACCCTTGACGAAGGCAGGGGAGTTTACAGGTATCACAACATATTCGGTGAATTTCTGAGGCTGCGCTTTTCCAAGTACGGCGAGGATGTGAAAAGGGGCATGCATTTAAAGGCGGCCGATATTTTCGAGAGCCTCGGGGATATTGAAGAGAGCGTAAGGCAGCTTCTGAAGACGGAGGATTACGGCAAGGCGCTGGGAAAAATATCCATGATGGAGGACGGCCAGAGAAGATGGAGGTTCTTGAGGCACATTCCTCTTGAATATATAAAGGATAACAGGGAGATCATACTCCAGCTTTTTTTCTATTATTACTGCAATATGGAATGGGAGCAGTGCAAAAGGCTTCTGGATTCTGTTGAAGACAAAACTGAAAACGATGCTTCGTGGAGGGCTTTGAAAATTGCCAGGGCTCTTGTTTATGATTTTGATTTTGAAATGGACGCCATGTCCATGGACGAAATAGAAAACATGCAGATCAGCGATACGGTCAAGGCTCTGATTTTCATCAAGACCTCCGCCTTCCTGCACATACAGGACAAGAACCGCGAAGCGCTGGAATGCGTCCGGAAGGCCGCTGTCCTGCAGGAAAAGCTTCAAAATCCTTATATCCAGTACTTTGTACTGAGCTCGGAATGCCAATCCCTCGAGGATATGGGCGAGCTGCTCCGGTGCGAGGCCATTTATGAGGAGGCCTTCCGGCTGATAGGCAGGCATGACTTCCTCACGCCGCTGCTTGAAAACAATTACATCGGAATAACCGGGGTATACCTTAAAAGCATGGCGCTGGACAAGGCGGAGGAATATCTTGGCAAAGCCCGCGAATGTCTGGGAGAGGAGTCCTCGGTCACCGATATCGCTTATGTTTACAACCTTATGGAACTGAAGATGCTCAAGGGCGAAAAGGAGGAGGCCAGGGAATGCTTCAACAAGCTTCTGGGCTATACGGCTTATTACAAGCTTGTACACGCTTCGGGCCTTCTGAAATACACGCTTTATCTGGACAATACGGAGCTGCGGCTTTTAAGGGAGTATATCGATTCATACGAAAAGCTGGAAGAAAAATATGTCAGGACGGATGACAGGCTTATGTATTCCCTGGCTCTGTATACGGGAGGAAATCCGGCCGGGGCTTACGAGACCCTCGATGTGGTGCTGCAGGACACCCGCAGGACCAAGACCAAGTATAAGCTTGTGGAGGCGATCCTCCTGAAGGTGACGATGCTCAATGACAATTTCAATGATAATAAAAGGGAGATCTTCAACCTGCTGAGGGAGGCGGTTTACTACAGCTATGAAAACAGAATCCTTTCGCCGTATTTTCTCGCAGGCGGAAAAATTGCGGGGCTTTTAACGACGCTGAGGGAATCGAGGACAAATGACCTTAACAAGCACGAAAAGGCCTTTATCGGAGATATCCTCAGGCTTTTCGACCCGGACGCGAAGGAGGGAATCTTAAGCGAGAGGGAGCTGCAGGTGCTGCAGGAAATGTCCGGCGGGGCTTCCAACAGGGAGATAGGAGAGAGGCTTTATATATCGGTTTCAACCGTCAAAACCCATATCATCAATATCTATTCCAAGCTCGAGGCGTCCAACAGGGTGGAAGCCCTTGACAGAGCCAGGGAACTGGGGCTGCTGCCATAGCCGGGGGTAGGATGAAAGTAATAATTTCTGTCAATAATAACCTTTGATTATTAATCGGAGGTTATTATAATGAAAAAATCATCGCTGAAGCTCGAAAAACGCAATGAAGTAGGAGGAGGCAGGGCGGAAAGGCTGCGCGGCCGCGGACTGGTGCCGGCGGTCGTCTACGGAAAGGGCATGGAAGCCGCCGCGGCTAGCGTAAAAAAGGACGACCTGGACGCATTTCTCAGAACAAACAGCAGAAACTCGGTTTTCAATACGGAATTTGCGGAAGATCAGGATATGTCCGTGCTGATAAAGGATATACAGTACGACCCGGTACGCAAGGATATCGTACACCTGGATTTTCAGAAGGTGAATTCGAATGAGAGGGTTCAGGTGGAGGTCCCGGTAAGGGTCATCGGAAGGGAATCGGTTGAAAAAGCCGGAAACGTGGTTTCCCACCAAATGAATACGGTTACGGTCGAATGCCTGCCCGGAGATATTCCGGCGCATGCGGACGCCGATATTTCGGGCTTGAAGCCCGGGCGCAGCTTTACGGCGGGGGATTTCATATTTCCGCAAAGCGTTACGCTGCTCTCCAGAGCCGGAGATATCGTTTTGACGGTAAACGGCCGCGAGCCGGAGCCCGAAGCCAAGACGCCCATAAAGTCAGAAACGAAAACCGTACAGGAAATATGAGCCCTTTCTTTTTAAATTTTTGATTAGAGCGGCGTTTTGGGTGTAATATTAAAGGTAACATAATTCTGAGATGAGGAATATTATGGTTAATAGATTGACGCTTTCCGGGGACACAGTCCGGGACGCCATCGAAAACGGAGAATTCGGCGGCGATGTGATTTCGTCCGCGGAGACGGTGGTCGTTGTCATGACCCAGGACTGGTGCCCGCAGTGGCATAACATGAAAAGCTGGATTTACGGGCTCGAGACCGGAAAAACAGTGGATATTTATGAGATCGTATATAATAAAGAACCGTATTTCAATGAATTCATGAGCTTCAAGGAAAACATATGGAACAACCATTCCGTGCCTTATCTGAGGTTTTATGAAAAAGGCGGCCTTACGAGGCAGACCAATTACATAGGAAGGTCTGAGTTCGCAAGAATCGTAGGCTGACTGATATTAAAGGGGGGGCCGGGATGTTTATGAATCCGCTTGAAAGCACGGATTATTCATGCATATTTGTCATATTCGGCGGGACGGGCGACCTGACAAAAAGGAAGCTGATGCCCGCTTTTTACAGTCTGTTCTCCGAAGGCTCCCGCCTCGGCAGGTCGGCGGTGGTATCCGTCGGCAGGCGCGGGATGAGTGACGAAGCCTTCAGGGAGTATATGTATTCGGCGGTAAAAAGCTATTCCAGGCTGAAGATAGACGATGCGGCATGGGCCGCCTTCAGCGGCAGGGTCTTTTACAGACAGTTTGATTTCAGCTCTGACATCAAGGGCTACAGCGACCTGAACGGCTTTCTTTGCAGCCTCGACAGGCAGTTTGGGACCAACGGGAACAGGATTTTTTACCTTGCGGTCGCGCCGGGGCATTTCGATACGATCGTCAAAAGCCTCTATTCACAGGGGATGCTTGAGCAGAAGGCGTCCTGGCAGAGAGTAATGATAGAGAAGCCCTTCGGCTCCGGACTGAACACGGCCAGAAAGCTGAACGACAGTATTTCCGAGGTGCTGGGCGAAGAGAATATCTTCAGGGTGGACCACTACCTCGGCAAGGAAATGATACAGAATATACTGACCCTGCGGTTTGCCAATTCACTTTTTGAACCGCTCTGGAACCAGCATTACATCGACAATATACAGATAACCTCCTCCGAGACGCTGGGTATCGAGGAGCGGGGAGGGTATTACGAGAGCTCCGGCATACTCAAGGACATGCTCCAGAACCACCTCCTGCAAATGCTCACGCTGATTGCCATGGAGCCGCCCGTCAGGCTGGAGCCCGAATGCATCAGAGATGAGAAGGTGAAGGTGCTGCGCTCCCTCAGGCCTTTTGACGGCTCGATGGCCGGAGATATCGTGCGGGGCCAGTACGGAGAAGGCGCCGTCAAAGGCGTCGGGGCTGCGGCTTACAGGAAAGAGGAAAAGGTCTCGCCGGATTCTGATACCGATACGTTTATTGCTCTCAAGGTATTCATAGACAATTTCAGATGGGGCGGCGTACCGTTTTATATCCGGTCCGGCAAAAGGCTGAACAGAAAGACCACGGAGATTGCCGTAGAGTTCAAAAAGCTTCCGGGCACCGGCTTGTTCAAAGACTTCGAACAGACGGGGCCCAACATCCTCGTTTTTGAGATACAGCCCAGAGAGGGCTTCTTTTTCAGGATCAACGCCAAAAAGCCGGGAAGCGATTTCCTCACCGAGGAGGTAAGGATGGATTACTGCCAGAGCTGCAGGATCGGAATAAACTCTCCCGAGGCCTATGAGAGGCTGCTGCTGGAATGCGCCAGGAACAATGCGGCCCTCTTTACCCGCTGGGATGAGCTTGAGCTGTCGTGGAGCTTTGTCGACGGCATTGAAAAAGTACTGCGTGAAATACCTCACAAATACCCGAACTACACCGCGGGGAGCGGCGGTCCCGAAGAAGCCTTCGAACTGGTGAGACGGGACGGCAGGGTCTGGTGGGATAACGAAGAGGAGGAATAGCGATGCGGATATACGATGTTTCTATGACCATACAGGAGGACATGGCCGTATACAAGAATCTGGAGGGAAAACGGCCCGCTATCCGCCTGGACAGAAAAATGCCTGAGGACAGCGTCAATGAATCGGTAATTACCGTTAACGTGCATACGGGGACCCACATAGACGCTCCCGGTCATATCCTCGAGGGCGGCGCGGGCGTTGAAGCCCTTGACCTGGAGCGCCTGACTGGACAGTGCAGGGTATGCGACCTGACGTGCGTTGAAAACGGAATAGGCGCGAAGGAGCTCGAGGACTGCGGCATAAAAGAGGGGGACTTTGTGCTCCTGAAGACAAAAAATTCATTTACCGAAGAGTTCAAGGCGGACTTTGCATTCCTGGAAAGAAGCGGCGCTCAGTACCTGGCCGACAGGAATGCAAGAGGCGTCGGCATAGACGCTCTCGGAATCGAAAGAGGGCAGCCCGGCCACGAGACCCACAGGATACTCATGAACCGGGGAATCGTTATCATCGAGGGCCTCAGGCTCAAGGACATCGACGCCGGGGAATACCTCATGTGCGCGCTGCCGATAAAAATAAAGGGGGCGGACGGCGCGCCCGCCAGAGTTGTGCTGATGAAGGAATGATTTGGTTTATTACCGTATGGTTACAAAACACTTAAAAAAGGATTAATTTACAGGTTATTTTCTGTTTGCCGTCGAAATATATAATATATTGTGTTTATAAAGCAAACAGGAGATAATGATGAAAAAAACACTAAGGCTTACAATTTTTTTATTGATGATTGTTATATCAATGTCGCTGCTTACCGCGGCCGCGTCGGACGTTACCCGGGTATCGGCGCTGCAGGCGTCCGGGCTGCGGGGCATATGGGTGGCGACCGTATCGAATATCGACTATCCCGAGCATCCCGTCACAGATTCCGAGGTTTTAAAAAGCGAAGCTCTGAAAATACTGGACAACGCCGCAGCAACCGGCTTTAACGCCGTCTTTCTCCAGGTGCGCCCCTCTTCGGACGCCTTGTATAAATCCGGCTATTTCCCATGGTCAAAATACCTTACGGGAAAGCAGGGGCAGGCTCCGGACGGAGGCTTCGACCCGCTGGAATTCTGGGTCGAGGAGGCGCATAAGCGCGGCATCCAGCTCCACGCGTGGGTCAATCCCTACAGGATAACCAAAAAGCTTGATAAGGAGCCTTCGTATGATTTTTCCTCTCTTGCGCCGACAAACCCCGCGACCCTTCACCGCGACTGGGTCGTAAAGTACAGCGACGGGAACCTTTATTTCAATCCGGGCATACCCGAGGTAAGGAAGCTCATCATCGACAGCGCGCTTGAAATAGTGGACAAGTATGCTGTGGACGGCATCCATTTCGACGATTACTTTTATCCCGGAAGGGACTTCAACGATAAGGCGACCTTTGCCAAATACGGCTCAGCTTATAAAAATATAGACGACTGGCGCAGGGCGAACGTAAACACGCTTGTGAGCGAGCTTTCCCACGCTGTCAAGGCATCGGGCAAGCCTGTCAGCTTCGGCATCAGCCCCTTCGGAATATGGGCGAATAAAAAGACAAACCCGCTGGGGAGCGATACGAATGGCATGGAATCCTACTACGACCACTATGCCGATACAAGGAAATGGGTCAAGGAAGGCACGATTGATTATATCGCGCCGCAGCTTTACTGGAACATAGGCTATTCGTCCGCCGACTACAGCAAGCTTTTGAGCTGGTGGAAGGATACGGTGGACGGGACGGGCGTCGATCTGTACATAGGACAGGCCGCTTACCGCGCCGGGAGCTCCGACCGCTCAAGCCCATGGTACGGAGTGTCCGAGATAGTAAAGCAGATGGAATTGAATGAGAAGACTCCCGCAGTAAAGGGCAGTATTTTCTTCAATTACACCACCCTTACGGACAATCAGGCGCTTACGGCGGTGATAAAAGCCGTGTACGAGCGGAAGGACGGCCCGGCGGCAGTGATACCCACGAAGCTTTCCAGGCCCTCGGAGAACATCAGCACCAGCTTCAAAAGCTTTTACCTGAACGGCTCCTCCGACCCGACCAAGCCTCTTTACCTGAACGGCAAGCCCGTGGAAGGCCGCTCGGAGAAAGGATATTTCGGGATCCTGGTACCGCTTGCAGAGGGCGCCAACGTATTTACCGTTTCCCAGGAGGCTTCTTATACGACCCGGGTGATCTACAGGACGCCGGCTACATCGCCTCAGAAAATGAGCGCCGCAGAAATACCGTCCGCTTCGGCTTTCCCCCAGAGCCAGGAATACCGCACGCCGGGTGAAAAAATCACCCTGACCTGCAAGGCTCCGATAGGCTCGAAGGTGACCGTGAAGCTCGGCGGGAAGACCTATACCATGAAACCCGGAACTACGAAAGCCCCCGGCTCCGGGGCGTATCCGACGACTTATACTTATACCTATACGATCCCGTCATACAAAGGCGACCCCCGCAATATAGACCTGGGAGCGCTTGTGTATACAATGAATTACAAGGGGACAGTGAAAACCCGCACAGCTCCGGCACACATAGGCGTTATTATGAAAAATTCACCCTACTATGCCGAGGTGTCAAAGGCAGTCATCGACACCTACATCGCCCCTGAATCCGGAAACGGCGCGAATTATGAGCTTTATAAGGGCATGACGGACTATGTCACCGGCATGACCGGCAGCTATGCCCGCCTGTCTTCCGGCGAGTGGGTGACAAAAAGCAGCGTGAAGCTGTACACCGCCAAGACGCAGCTGAAGGCCCTGGTAAGCGGCGCCGCCTACACTGTGGGAGAGCGCTGGGACACACTGAAGCTGAACATGGACAAACCCGCTGCCGCTCTGGCTTCCTTTGACGGAACAAGCATGAAGCTGGACATATCCGCGGCCTCGGCGGCAAAGCCGCCCGTACTCCCCGGCGATTCGCTGTTTTCAAAAGCCGCGCTTTCCGCCAAAGACAACAGAGTTCTGTACACGCTGACACTGAAGCCGGGCCAGCGTATTGAGGGCTACTATATCGAGAAGACCCCGGACGGCCTTACGCTGCATATAAAGAGGCACGCTGTACCAAACGGGGCGGGCGGGTCGCTTTCGGGCATTACGATAATGGTGGACCCTGGCCACGGAGGCAGCGAGACAGGCACATACGGGCCGATGGGCCTGGACTATGCGGAAAAGAAGATAAACCTCAAAACCGCCCTCAAGCTGAAGACCGAGCTGGAGAATATGGGGGCGAAGGTTCTGATGACCAGGACCGAGGATGTCACGCTCTCGCTGGCGGACAGGCTGGCGATGTCGCGCAATGAAAAGCCTGACATGTTCATATCCGTACATGCGAACGCGATGGAGGACAATGTAGACATATCAAAGGTATACGGCTTTTCAGCCTTTTACCGGGAAGCGCTCGCAAAGCCGCTGTGCGACACGGTGTACGACACTATTCTGAATACTCTCAACCGCAGTCCAAAGGGCGTGGATAAAAAGAATTTCTATGTCATGCGCGGTACCTGGGCTCCGTCCATACTTGTGGAAACAGGCTTTGTCCCGAACCCGGCGGAATTCGAATGGCTGACCGACGAAGCCGAGCAGGCGCGAATTGCCAGGACGCTGGCGGAAGCCATTTCCGACTATTTCAATTCTTGACTTGTTCTTAAGCGGGGTCTATACTTTGGTATAGACCCTTAATTGAACGTAAACGGAGATGGACTTTTGCTGCAGAACTTCCTGTACATATTTACAAAGATAATCCTGCCCATTTTTATTCTCGTCGCCATCGGCTTTGTCGCGCAAAGAAAGCTGAAAATGGACGTCAGGACCTTTACCAGAGTGAACGTGTATATATTTGTCCCGGTGGTCATGTTCACAAAAATCTATACCTCGGAGGTCGGCCTTGATTTTGTAGGGATTGTTGTCGGCTTCAACCTGTGCATCATCGCTTCGATGTTTATTATCAGCGAGCTGGCTTCGCGTATTTTTAAATATCCGAGGGGCATTAAAAAGGCCTTTGGCAATTCGCTGCAGTTTTATAACAGCGGAAATTACGGACTGCCGCTTGCGGATCTTGCCTTCAAGGGAAGCTCCGTCGCCCTTGCCGGGCAGGTATTCATCATGCTTATCCAGAATATATTGACCAATACGCTGGGCGTATTCCAGGCCAGCTCAGGCAGCTCATCGTACGGGAAGGCCCTGAAAAACATACTGCGCATGCCTTCCCTGTATATGCTTGCGGTCGTATTGACGGTAAAGGGTACCGGTATAAGCGTCCCGGAAAATCTGATGGTGCCGCTGGACTATATTTCCAACGGCTTTATCGCGGTCGCCCTGCTGACGCTGGGAGTACAGCTTGCCGAGATCAAAGTGGCCTTCCGATTCAAGGACGCATTCCTGGCAAGCTTCATACGCCTTGTCGTTTCGCCGCTACTGGGATATCTTTTTGTAACGCTCATGGGAATCCACGGCGTGCTTGCCCAGTCTCTGATCGTCGGCGTTTCCACCCCCTCGGCGGTAAACACGGCGATTCTGGCAAGGGAATTCGACAACGAGCCCGGATACGCCTCCCAGATCGTGCTGATCTCAACGCTTTTGAGCGCCTTTACCGTCTCTACGGTCATTTACCTGGTCAAGGGCATCGCTTGAGCCCTTTAGATTTATGCGATAATGCTTCAAATGCTTTCCAAATCTCTCTTGTTTTTGTATAATGAAAGCAGGGTAATTATAGCCAGACAGACGGAAGGGAATATTAAGGACAGGTGGAAATCGGAACAGGAGAGGAAAAATGTTCAACCGAAGTATCGAAACAATACTTTTAACCATACCGGCGATTATCATCGGCTTTTCATTTCATGAGTTTGCCCATGCCTTCGCCTCGCACAAGCTTGGAGACCCGACGCCGGGCAATCAGGGCAGGCTGACGCTTTCGCCGCTGGCGCACATCGACATCATCGGTTTCATACTGATACTCCTGGCGGGCTTCGGCTGGGCGAAGCCGGTGCAGATCAACCCGCGCTACTACAAAAACCCCAGGCGCGACGAGCTGATCGTATCGCTTGCAGGCCCCGCTATGAATCTCGTGGTGGCTTTCGTATTTGTCGTGATTTACAGGCTGACGGTCAATTTTTACACAAGCGATAATGTTATCATATACAATCTTTTAAGGGTCATCGAATATATAACGTGGATTAACATCATACTTTTCTTTTTCAATCTGATCCCCCTGCCGCCTCTGGACGGCTTCCACATACTCAGGGAGCTGCTGCCGCAAAGGCAGTACAGGCTGGTATGGTTCCTGGAGAAGTACAGTACCATTATACTGCTTCTAATCATCGTTACGCCGGTGGTTTCGTATATCATTATTCCGCCTGCGAGTTACATCAACGATATGTTTTACAGGATAATGGGCCTGTAGAGTTGACAATCCTGCATGTATACGGACTCTCACAGCCCCAGGGGACATAAGGACATATGGAATAGCTTTATGAAATATAAAAGAGCGGTAAAAGCTCGCGCATGTGATTTCTATGCCGCCGTTTTACTGCTCCTTCATTCGTTTTACTGCTTCTTCATCAAGTTAAGTCGAATCAGGTTTATAAGGAAGTTTGAAATTATCAGCCGAGGAGTCTGCGGTAGAGCTCCATATATTCTTCGGCGGACTTGTCCCAGCTGAAATCCTGCCGCATGCAGTTCCGGA
>JAEZJL010000161.1 GCA_023415815.1 Bacillota bacterium
AACATCCCGGTATTACCTTCTTGGTTCTACAATAAGCTTAATTGCCGTCCTCTCTTCTCCGTCTATGATTATGTCAGTAAAAGCGGGTATGCATATCAGCTCTATACCCGAAGGCGCAACGAAACCTCGCGCAATCGCCACCGCCTTGACGGCCTGGTTTAGAGCTCCCGCCCCTATTGCCTGCATTTCAGCCATCCCTCTCTCTCTGATAACTCCTGCCAGAGCTCCTGCAACCGAGTTGGGATTGGATTTTGCTGAAATTTTTAAGACATCCATTTTTTTACCCCCTAATGCGAACAATATTATATAAAAACAATAAATTCTACATAAATGTTGAAATTCCTTTTTTTTAGTAAAATTTAGTATATTTATTTTTCATTCAGGCTAAAAACCTTTGATATTCGTTTCATGGACAAGGTCCGGCCGTTCTTTTCATCAACCTCGAGAATAACGCCGTTGAACTGTACCGGCCCCTTTGCAACCTCAAATTTCACAGGCATATGCATAAGAAATTTTTCCAGCACAAGCTCCCTTTCGACGCCTATCACCCCGTCGCGCGGTCCCGTCATCCCGGCATCCGTCAGAAACCCGGTGCCTCTGGGAAATATTCTCTCGTCGGCAGTCTGGACGTGGGTATGCGTACCTATCACAGCGCTGACCCTGCCGTCTGCATGCCAGGCAAGCGCGCATTTTTCCGAGGTGGCCTCCGCGTGCATGTCCACGATGATTACCTTTACGAAGCTTTTCAAATATTCTATTTCCCGGTCCACGGCCCTGAACGGGCAGTCGGCCCCGTCCATGTAAACATTCCCCAGGACGTTTATAACTCCTATCCTGCCGTCTATCACCGCCGAGCCTTTCCCCGGAAGTCCCGAGGGATAGTTTGCAGGCCTGATCAGCCTTGAATCGGTGTCGATGAAGTTCAGGATCTCCTTTTTGGACCAGGTGTGGTTTCCCATGGTGATAGCGTCAATTCCCGCCTTATATAGCTCCTGTGCGACAACATAGGTTATTCCCGTGCCGCCTGCCGAATTTTCCGCGTTTGCGATGCAATAATCAAAGGGCTGTTCCCTGCGAAGCAGCGGTATCATTTCCCTGACTGCCTTTCTGCCCGGATTCCCTACAATGTCTCCGATGAAAAGTATTTTCAATGAAAATTCCTCTTTCTGTCATTCTTAAATTAATCTTAGCACATGTGCAAGCCTATCGTCAAAAAAACCGGAGGGCCTTATATCCCCCCGGTTTTTTCAGCTGCAATACATTATTTTGCGTATTCGATAGCTCTTGTTTCCCTTATTACATTGACCTTGATCTGGCCCGGATATTCCAGCTCGCTTTCGATCTTTTTAACAATCTCGCGGGCCTTCAATACCATTTCGTCATCCGAAACGTCATCGGGCTTTACAATGATCCTTATTTCCCTGCCTGCCTGTATGGCAAAGCATTTTTCAACCCCGGGGAAGGAATTTGCGATTTCTTCCAGCTTCTCAATCCTCTTGATGTAGGATTCCAGCGTCTCCCTCCTCGCACCCGGCCTTGCCGCGGATATGGAATCCGCCGCCTGTACCAGGACTGCTATGAGGGATGTCGGCTCAACATCGCCGTGATGCGAAAGTATGGAGTTTATAACGTCGTTGCCTTCCCTGTATTTCTTTGCAAGATCCGCTCCTATGGTCACATGGGAGCCTTCCACCTCATGGTCTACGGCCTTGCCTATGTCGTGCAGCAGGCCCGCCCTCTTGGCAAGCACCACATCCGCGCCCAGCTCGGCGGCCATAAGGCCAGCAAGTCTCGATACCTCTATGGAATGGTTGAGGACGTTCTGACCGTAGCTGGTCCTGAATTTGAGCTTGCCCAGAAGCTTGATGACCTCAGGGTGCAGACCGTGAACTCCGGTATCGAAGGTCGCCTGGTCGCCTTCCTGACGGATGGTGTTTTCAACTTCCTTCTTCGCCTTTTCAACCATTTCCTCAATTCTTGCCGGATGAATCCTTCCGTCAAGAATGAGCTTTTCAAGCGTGATCCTCGCTACTTCCCTTCTTATCGGGTCAAAGCCTGAAAGTATGACAGCTTCGGGTGTATCGTCGATAATCAGGTCTATACCTGTAAGTGTCTCCAGAGTCCTGATGTTTCTACCCTCACGTCCGATTATCCTGCCCTTCATTTCATCGTTCGGCAGCGGCACAACGGATACCGTTGCTTCGGAAACATGATCTGCGGCGCATTTCTGTATCGCACACGCCACTATATCCCTTGCTTTTCTGTCTGCCTCTTCTTTGGCTTTCGCTTCCAGATCCTTCACCATGATAGCGAGCTCATGTTTTACTTCGTCCTCGACATTTCTGATGAGATACTGCTTTGCTTCGTCAATTGACAGTCCTGAAATTCTTTCCAGTTCCTCAAGCTGCTTTTTCTGCAGCTCCGAGATTTTCTCCTGCATTGCCTGTACTTCTCTTGTTTTCCTGTTAAGGTTTTCGTCCTTCTGTTCCAGTGATTCTACTTTTTTATCGAGTGTTTCTTCCTTCTGGACCAGTCTTCTTTCCTGCCTCTGAATTTCATTCCTGCGTTCCTTGATTTCCCTGTCGAGCTCAATCCTGCTCCTGTGAACCTCTTCCTTTGCCTCAAGAAGCGCTTCTCTCTTTTTACCCTCGGCTACCTTTTGCGCCTCGCTCAGAATTCTCTTGGATTCCTGCTCCGCACTGCCGATTTCGGCTTCAGCATCCTTTTTCCTTTGGTTGTATCCTCTTCGGAAAAATATAAATGAAGCAAGTACTGCAATTACAAGGCCAATTGAAAATCCAATTATCAAATCAAAAATAGCACACACCTCCTCGTATTCAGTTTTCAATGGACAATCCGTTTAACGGCTATTTTAGTATTTTTGGTCAACCTGCACAACTGCAGGTCGTTCCAAGCACAGATTAATTGTAAACTTTTTTATTTTTTATGTCAAGAAGAACAAAGCAAGCGGATTGTTCCATCATTATTGCCCGTTTTACAGCCTTGCAGCCGTCACCGTGTTTTTTATGAGCATCGTGATCATCATCGGCCCCACTCCGCCCGGGACCGGCGTTATTGCCGACGCTGTACCGCAGACTTCTTCAAAATCGATGTCGCCGGCTCATCGCTTCACACCTTTCTTTATTCCGACCGACGTCTTTTTCCCGGATACCGGCCTTCCGGTCGGCCTTCCGGATTTTTGAACTGCCGCATGCTCCTCCGGCCGGACAAGGCACCTTTTGCCGAAGCCTATGAGATCTTCCCTTCCCGCGGCCCTCAAAGACTCGAGCACCAGCGTCCGGTTTTCCCTTCTTTTGAATTGGAGCAGCGCGCGCTGCATGGCCTTTTCCCTGGAGGATCGAGGAACATATACCGGCTTCATCGTCCTTGGATCCAGCCCCGTGTAAAACATGCAGGTGGACAGCGTCCCGGGCGTGGGATAGAAATCCTGTACCTGCTCGGGCGTATAGCCGGTCGACTTAAGGTATTCCGCCAGCTCGACGGCAGCCTTCAGGTCGCTTCCCGGGTGGCTGGAGATCAGATACGGCACGAGGTATTGCTCCTTGCCTATCCTCTTATTAATCTCGTAATACTTCTTCACAAAGCTCTCATAGGTCTTCCTGCCGGGCTTCCCCATCTTCTCCAGCACCCTGTCGACCACATGCTCGGGGGCCACCTTCAGCTGCCCGCTGACATGGTGCTCGCAGAGCTCTTTGAAAAAGTCGTCATTTTTATCAAGCAGCAGGTAGTCATATCTTATGCCTGAGCGTATAAACACCTTCTTCACCTCGGGAAGCTCCCTCAGCTTACGCAGGAGCTGAAGGTATTCCGTATGGTCGGCCTTGAGGTTTTTGCAGGGCGCAGGGTACAAGCACTGCCTGTTTTTGCATGCGCCGTGCTTCTTTTGCCGCTCGCACGCGGGGCTCCTGAAATTTGCGGTAGGTCCTCCGACGTCGTGGATATAGCCTTTGAAGCCGGGCTGCCAGACCAGCTTCTTCGCCTCGTTTATTACGGACGCCTGGCTCCTTGCCTGTATTGTCCTCCCCTGATGGAAATTCAGAGCGCAAAAGGAGCATCCGCCGAAGCAGCCCCTATGGCTTGTAATGCTGAACTCCACCTCGGTTATGGCCGGTATGCCGCCCTGGGCCTCATAGGAGGGATGCCAGGTCCTTTCGTACGGAAGGGCGTAGACACGGTCAAGCTCCCTGACAGTCATGGGCATCGCTGGCGGGTTCTGAACCAGGAATCTCCCGTCGTGCGGCTGTACGATTATCCTCCCGGAAATGGCGTCCTGTTCGTTGTACTGGGTCATAAACGCCTTTGCATACTGCCTCTTGTCGGAAGCCGCTTCGTCATAGGAGGGTATTACCACCGTCATGGGATTTCCCTCTACAAAGCCTTTTTCCTGCACATATTCTTCTTCGCCTTCCTGCACTCCCCTGTTCAATGCCGCTTTTATATTTGAGGGCAGCTCGTCTGCGCCCGAAAGCCAGGTCGTACCGCGCACATGCCTTATTTCTTCGATTTTTGCGCCCCCCGCCAGCAGCGCTGCTACCTCCAGTATGGGCTTCTCGCCCATCCCGTATATGAGCAGGTCGGCTTTCGAATCCTGGAGTATGGATCGCCTCACCCTGTCGTCCCAGTAGTCGTAATGCGCGAAACGGCGCAAGCTCGCCTCTATTCCGCCGATGATTATCGGAACTCCCTTGAATACCTCGCGCGCCTTGTTGGAATAGACAATGACCGCCCTGTCGGGCCTGAAGCCCGACCTTCCGCCCGGAGAGTAGCTGTCGTCGCTCCTGGGCTTTTTGCCCGCCGTATAGTGGTTGACCATGGAATCGATCACGCCGGAGGATATGAGCACGGCGTATTTAGGACGTCCTAACCTCATAAAGTCATTACTGTTTTTCCAGTCAGGCTGCGGTATGATTCCCACCCGGTAGCCCTCGCTTTCAAGCAGCCTTGTTATGATCGCGTGCCCGAAGCTCGGGTGGTCCACATAG
>JAEZJL010000178.1 GCA_023415815.1 Bacillota bacterium
GAGTAATCTGCGCCGGGTCCCTGCATCCGTTACAGTGCTAGAGAATTGTTTGTTCTCGAAGAGGTTGGCGCCGCGAGGCGCCGATAAATTGAGGTGGTAACACGGAAGCGAAGCTCCCGTCCTCTGATTCGTTCAGAGGATGGGGGCTTTTTTGGTTTCTGCTAATTTAAAAAGGAGGATGTTCAGATGCGTGACATTGACGAACAAATCAGGATCATTTCAAAGGGCGCACAGGAGGTTATTAACACGGAGGACCTGGAAGCAAAGCTTATCCGGAGCCGGAGGGAGGGGACACCCCTTACGGTCAAGCTCGGGCTTGACCCAACGGCGCCGGACATACACCTGGGTCATACGGTGGTACTCCGGAAGATCAAGCAGCTGCAGGACCTGGGGCACAAAGCTGTCATTATCATAGGCGATTTTACAGGAATGATCGGAGACCCTACGGGGAGGTCAAAGACAAGAAAGCAGCTTACAAGGGAGGAGGTGCTGGAAAATGCCGCGACCTACAGCAAGCAGATATCCAAGATACTCGACCCTGGCAGGACGGAGGTCAGGTTCAACAGCGAATGGCTGTCCAAGCTGAGCTTCAGGGAGGTCATCGAGCTGGCGTCGAAGTATTCGGTATCCAGGATGCTGGAAAGGGAGGATTTCAAGAACAGGTACAGGGCATATGAGACCATCGGCATACATGAATTCTTCTACCCCTTGATGCAGGCCTACGACTCGATAGCCATAAAAGCCGATATTGAGCTCGGCGGCACCGATCAGCGCTTTAACATCCTGCTGGGAAGGCAGCTCCAGAAGGATTATGCCCAGGAAAGCCAGATCGCCATTTTCATGCCCATCCTCGAGGGCATCGACGGAAGCGAGAAGATGAGCAAGAGCCTCGGTAACTACATCGGCATCGACGAAGACCCGAGGGACATCTACGGCAAGGTCATGTCCATACCGGACAGCCTGATTGTCAAGTTTTTCGAGCTGGCTACGGACATACATCCGGACGAGATCGACAGGATAAAGGAAGGCCTGCGCCAGGCGGAGGTCAACCCGAGGGATGTAAAAATGCGGCTGGCCCGGGAAATTACCGGCCTGTACCACGGCGCGGAACAGGCGGCTTTGGCCGAGGAGCATTTCAAGACTGTTTTTCAGAAGAAAGCAGCTCCGGACGAGATGGACGAATTCATCGTGCACGGCGGAACCGCCGATCTGGCGGCGCTGCTGACGGATTCGGGGCTTGCGCCTTCAAGGAGCGAAGCCAGGAGGCTTATTTCACAGGGCGCTGTGAAGCTCAACGGCAGCAGGGTGGAGCAAGCCGCCGGGTATGAGCCCGCGGACGGCGATGTGCTGCAGGTGGGGAAGAGGGGCTTTGTACGGATCAAGGCGGACTAGGGACGGCGAAAGCCGGTCCCGCGGAGTTTATCCTGCGCTTCCCGGGAGCAGGAACGGCCCTTAGCGGCGCCCAGAGGTAAGATTATATTGCGTTTTTCCGCCTGTAGGCGAAATAAGTCAGGCGGACAGTCACTATGCAAAGAACGGACAGTACTACGACGGCGGCTATGGGGTACAATACAGGATTACCGAATACATTATATGCTTTATAAGCTGAAAACACCGGCCCGCCCTGTGCGATCCTCATTAGGCCGAAGTCAATAAGAGGCCAGAATATGGAGCGTACGCCGGGGGTATCCAAGAGCTGTGGGAGAAGCACTAAGGCGAGGACGATACCGAAGGCCGGGAGGGAGGCGCGCTGTGTCGCAGAAATGAGAGCCGCAGCAGCAGAGCACGTAAGGCAGGCGAGCCACGCAAGCCCTGCCGAGATCAGCAGGTAGGACAATATTGTGAGGCCGCCGTAAGGCGATATGTGAAATATGTAAATGGAATTCAGCGGCTTGTCGAAACCGTCCAGTCCTCCGGAAAAAATAAGGTATACGGCCGGATTGAATATAAAAAAGCAGGCGGCCCAGACGGTGGTAAAAACTCCCGCAGCAGCCAGTTTCGCCGTTACAACCTTGCGCCTGCCCAATTTGCTGGACAGAATGACGGAATCCATGCCGGAAGCCGTTTCACCGGAGAAAACCGGGGCTGCGACGATGGCAAGCAGCAATACCAGAAAGGCTGTGCCTCCGCCGTTGAAAAAGCCGAATATCTCATCCCAGACCAGTACGTTATAAAATCCGGGCTCACCGGCTGCGAGCTTCATTTGAAGATTCATCCCCGCGTTTATATAATCGTAGCCGTCCCGTTCATTTGAATGGCGTTCCAGATATGCCTTCAGCTTATCGATGCTGTATGGCCTCTCCGGGTTTTCACGTTCCGAGCCTTCACGGAAATTTTGTACCATGTTGCCGGCATTGGCATACATGTATTGAAAGGACACATACCAGGGGTCCACTCCGGCAAAAGCGTCCGGATCCGTCGTACGCAGCGTCTGAAGACGGCTGACCTCGCCGTTTGCTTTGGCCGCCAGCAGAGGATTGACCGCTCCTTCATGCTCATGTATCAGGGCGGTCAGCTTTGAAAAATCTCCCGAATTGTTTTTCAGGTTGACCATGGTTATGGCGCCGGTAATGAAGGAGATTAAAAGGCAAATAAGGATAATCGCCAATGTTCTCTTGTTCAGGAACAGTTTTTGTACCTCAAAGCGAAACAGGTCCATTCTATTGACCTCCGTCTGACAGGTATTTGAAGTGATAAAGATAGCAATCCTCCAGCACAGGCGCGGCGGGTATGGCGTCCTCAAGGGGCTTGCGGTCGCAGACGATGCGTATCTCCGCATCTTTCTCCTTCTGTACGATGTTGGTCAATACAAAGCGTTCGTCAACGGAAGGCAAATCCTTTTGCGGCACCCGCGCCAGCCAGACGCGCCCCTCCATCATCTCCTGCAGCTTGCCGATGCTTCCTTCCCGTATGATGCGGCCCTTGCCCAGAAGTATGACATGCTTGGCGATCATGTCGGCGTCCGGGACAATATGGGTTGAAAGGATGACGATCCGATCCTGCGAGATTTCGGAAATCATGTTGCGGAAGCGGATGCGCTCCATCGGGTCAAGGCCGGAGGTCGGCTCGTCCAGTATGAGGATACGGGGGTCGTTTAGCAGCGATTGAGCGATGCCCAGTCTGCGCTTCATACCGCCGGAATATTTACCGCACCGGGTATCCAGGTGGTCAGCAAGGTTTGTTACCCTTGCCAGCTGCTCCACTTTTTCCTCGGCTGCTTTGCGTTCGATGCCCTTGAGGGCGGCGACATACATCAGGAAGCGCCGCGCGGTAAAAGAAGGGTACATTCCGAGCTCTTGCGGAAGGTAGCCGAGTAGGTCGCGGTATTCCTCATCCAGCAGGTTTTTATCCCTGCCGTTGTAGAGCACCGTTCCTGACGTAGGCTTCAGCACGTCAGCTACAATGCGCATAAGCGTAGTTTTACCCGCGCCGTTTGGACCTAGCAGGCCGTACACACCGGGCGTAAACACAGCGGAAAAGCCATGCAGCGCTGTATTTTTGCCATAAACCTTACGAATACCGTCAAGTGCGAGCTCCAATAAGCATCCCTCCGTTCCGTAGATGACGCGCTGCGCCAGTTAAAGCCGCCGCAAAGATAATCACAGATATAGCGAATGCTACACCTATTGTTACCATATCCAATCCGTAAAGCAGATTCTGCACCGAGCGGTTGCCATAGAAGAGCAAGCTCAATATGGGAAACGCCGCATAGCTGCCTGCAAGCGCCCGGAGGTCCTTCAGCCGCGTGCACAGGAATATGGCCGCCGCTGCGGTGATGATTCCCGGAATGCACCAATGAAGCGCCACAAGCTCCCAATCAAAACCCCTGCTCGACAGGATGAAGGTAAATGCGGTATTCAGGAGAAGGCTGTAAAGGCCTATGAATAAAAAGCAGGCGTTCAAATACCTTACAAGCTTGAGCTTGAGACTCATCATAAGCTCAAGCATGCCGCACTCGAACCAGCGCGCAATGCCGATAACGCCAATAAGAAAAGGGACCGCAGCTATTATTGGAAGAATAAAAAGAGGGGACAGACCGGCGCTGTCCTGCAGCCAGAAAAAACCGGCCAGATAAAACGCCAGGCCCTGCCACAGGAAGGCAAGGCGGCCGTGAGAGATAACCACCTTAAGCGTTCTCCATAAATTCATTCCGGCTTCGGTACCCCGGACCCCCGGCGCGGATAATGCTCCCGCTGCTCCGGCCTGGCGCAACCGGTGCAGCGCTTCGTCCACGAAGCTTTCATCCGGCAGAGCGGTAGGCATCCTGGTCAATCCGCATACAAGCCTGCTTAATTCATCCTCCGTCATGTCCTTGAAGAGCTCTTGCTCCAGGCCTTCCAGCAAAGACACATCAGCATTCCCACGGTTTGCATCATTTGATTTCCGGGTACGGTTGTCCACATATTTCACCCCCTGACAGTTCCTCTTTGAGCTTGATAAGTCCCAAACGCACCCTTGATTTTGCGGTAGATTCGCTGATATTCAAAACGGCCCCGATTTCCCTGAATTTCAGCCCATGAATGAATTTCAGGAGCATTGCGTCCCTTTGCGGTCCCGGCAGGCGATTCACCGAGCACATCAGCTGCTTTGACTGCTCGCTGATTAATATTTCATCCAGCAAATCTCCGGACAAGTGTTGTTCGGGGTCAAGCGTCGCCTCCAGCTCCTTGTTATGAAATGATCGCGACCTGTAATAGTCGTTGACGGTGTTTACAGCTATGCGCATCAGCCAGGGCCTGAAGCTGCCGACAGAAGGGTCGAAGGTATTCAGTGCGTGCATCATCTTGAGATAGGTTTCCTGGGCCAGATCCCATGCCAGATGGTAATCCCGCGTTTTCCAGTGGATGAGGACGAAGACGTTCCGATACGTGCTCCGGAACAGCAATTCGACAGCGGCCTTATTGCCCCTCTTCGCTTCCTGCGCCAGCTCTTCATCGCTCACAACCCCACCATCCCTTTCCGGACAAAATACTTTCACTTACTACTACGGAAAAAAGCAGGAAAAAGATTAATCTTTTTTTAAGCCTGCCCGGCGGAATGCGAGGACTGCGATTAAGCAAATGCTTATAAATTCTTTAAGTTTTGTTT
>JAEZJL010000271.1 GCA_023415815.1 Bacillota bacterium
AATTATACTTGGCATGACACTCCCGCTGAACTGGGAGCGGGACTATGGGGAAGGGAATGTCTCCTTCCGAATTATACTTGGCATGACACTCCCTCTGAACTGGGAGTGGGACTACGGAGAAGGGAATGTCCCCTTCCGAATTATACTTGGCATGACACTCCCGCTGAACCGGGAGCGGGAACATGGAGAAGGGAATGTCCCCTTCCGAATTATACTTGACATGACACTCCCGCCAAACCAGCGGCGGGAATATACTTTTTGAATGGAGAACGGCATGGTATTTGTTTATCCGGGCAGCTTTGACCCGGTTACCAACGGGCATATGGACATCATCGCAAGGGCGTCAAGGATTTGTGACAGGCTGGTGGTGGCGGTGGGGAGCAATGAAAGCAAAAAGCCGTCGTTTACCGTTGACGAGAGGATAGACCTGATACGGCAGGCCCTTGGGGATTGCAAGGGCATAGAGGTTGCGAGCTTTTCAGGGCTTCTGGTCGATTTTGTTAAGAAAACGGGAGCCAATACGGTTATCAAGGGTCTGAGGGCTATGTCGGACTTTGAATACGAGTTCCAGATGGCGCTTTTGAATAAAAATCTTGAACCCGGCATAGAAACTTTATTCATGATGACAAGCGTAAACTACTCCTATCTGAGCTCAAGCGCAGTAAAGGAGATCGCCCGAAACGGCGGAAGCATCGACGGACTGGTCCCCGACTGCCTGAGGGACAGAATAGCGGCGAAGCTGAGGGGTAAGGGCTGACGATCGGGCCTGGAGTTTATCATATATTTTAACGGCAAATAGGCGCAGGGGGTACATACGATGGAGATACTTTCCGTATTGGAGGCACTGGAGGATCTGGTTGAAAAGAGCGTATCCGTCCCTTTTTCAGGCAGATGTCTGGTTGACAGGGATGAAATCCTCGAAATAATCAAGGAGGTCAGGCTGAAGCTGCCTGACGATATCAAGCAGGCAAAATGGGTCAAGGAGGAAAGGCAGAGAATCCTTCTTGAAGCCCAGAAGGAAGCCAGCGCCATCCTGAAGGACGCGGAAAGCAAGATAGCTTCGCTGATAGACGAGCATGAAATCACAAAGAAGGCCTATGAACAGGCGAATGAGATCATTGGCAGCGCTCAGAAGAATGCAAGGGAAATAAGGCTTGGCACAAGGGATTACGCGGACAGCGTCCTGAACAAGGTGGAGGAAATTCTCAGGGATACGATGGAAGTCATAAAAATGGACAGGGAAGAGTTGAAATAGCGAGGCGGAAAGCGCAATGCCGGGAAACCTTGCGTGATTCTAAGGCGGGGCATGGGATGCGGTAATGTATCCGGTGCCTTTTCTTGTTTACCCGCGCTTCAAATAACCGGAAAAGCGATTGAAAGCCCCTGTCGGGACAGGCTGCTGTTAGCCCTCAGCGCCGTGTTTTTCTATATATGAAGCCCATGGCTTTTGAAGCGGCAAACAGCAGCATGAAAAACAAAACGATCACGGTCAGCTGTGTCAGGCTCAGCGACGCCGTTTCAAGCCAGCCGGCGTGAAAAGACGGATATGGAGCAGAGACGGGTCTTGGCATCCAGACATCCGCGCCGAAGAGCTTAATGCCCGCCCATGTATAAGCGGCGGCTGTCAATCCCTGCAGCAGCTTTCCGAAAAGGTAGGGCTTGATGCTGATATCCGTCCCGCCGGTTATGCTCAGGACCTGCGAATGCACAGAAAGCCCGGCCCAGCCGATGATAAAGCTGGCCGCGGGCAATTGCTGCGTAAGAGGCACGCCCTTGAGCCCGCTTGTCAGGCTGGAGCCGGTCGTTATCTCGAAAAAACCGCTCAACAAGGCGGCGAGGGTATTTTTATCAACACCAAGAGGGGACAGCACAGCGGCCGATACCGAAGCTAAGCCGCCGATCACGCCGCTTTCGAGCAGGAGATTGATAATAACCGAAAAAAGTATGATGAAACCGCCGATGGCAAGTATCAGCGATACCGAGTTCCTGACGGCGTCGCCGAAAAGCGAAGCCGCACCGGCGCCCGGAATTGCCGAAGGCTGCTTCAGCTCCTGCTTGAATCTCGTGAGGATTCCGCCCATCCGGGGCCCGGCATGACCTGTCCGCTCGCGGCGGTAGAACCTGAAAAGCACGCCGACCGTGAGACAGGCGGCAATATGGCAGGCGAGCAGGAACAGGCCGAGCGGCGGGGAGCCGTACATGCCCGTCGCAACGGCTCCGGCGATAAAAAGCGGGCCGGAGTTGTTCGTAAATGCCAGCAGCCTCTCCGCCTCCGTCCTGGTAACGGCGCCCTTCCTGTAGAGGTCGCAGGTGATTTTCGCTCCGGTGGGGTACCCGCTGGCCACTCCCATCAGAAGGGCAAGCGAGCCGGAGCCCGGCACGTTGAACACAGGCCGCATGACAGGCTCCAGAAGTATGCCCGCAGCCCTAGCGAAGCCTGTGGAATTAAGGAGCTCGGAGGCTACGAAAAAGGGGAAGAGAGAAGGAAATACTATATCGAACCACAGACGGAGACCCTTGGAGGCCGCCGAGACCGCTGTCTTTGAGAAAATTAACAGGCAGAGCACAAAGATTATGCAGGCTGCCGGGA
>JAEZJL010000303.1 GCA_023415815.1 Bacillota bacterium
CCTCCAGGTTGTACTCGATCTCTTCGCCGAGCCTTTCCTTTAAAAGCTTGATCCCCGTATGGTTGGCAATAGGCTTCAGTCCCAGTGCGGCAAGCTCGGCCTTCATCCGGCCTGCGGGTATGCCCCCGAAGCCTGCAAATTCAACGCCCGTGTAACCCATTCCGGCCACCTTTTTAAGCGTGCCCAGCATATCCTTTTCCGTCTCATCCCTTACAGAGTAAAGCTGCAGTGCTATAGGCAGTTTCATATACGTTACCTCCAAAATTATTTAAAGAATACCGGTTTGCCGGTCCTTCCCGACTCGTAAATCGCATCCAGGATTTCCGTGACAACCAGGGCCTCCTCCGGCTTTACCAGAGGCTCTGTGCCGTCCAGCAGCGCCCTGTACCACATCTTGGCCTCAAGATCGCCTGGTTTATCTACGCTTCCGTCGTAGAAATCGGCTCCCGAGGCATCCAGGCCGGGCTTTGTTATGTAAAGCTTTCCGTATTTCTCCCCGTTTATGCGCAGTCCGTCCCACATGTCCGCGCCGCCTTCCGTGCCGCAAAGAGTGGTCTTCGCCTCGCCTATCTGAAGATTGTTCAGAGCCCAGCTTGATTCGAGCACTATCGTCGCGCCGTTCCCCATCGTTATGAAACCGAAGGCGGAATCCTCAACGGTGTATTTCTCCGGGTCCCACGGTCCCCAGGCGTTTGCCGCGTCCTTTCTGTCCCCGAGCTTCCTGTAGACGCTGCCCATTACGCTTCTGGGCTTGCAATTCCCCATCAACCAGAGGGTCAGGTCAAGGGCATGCGTCCCGATATCGATCAGAGGACCGCCGCCCTGCTCCTCCTCATTTAAGAACACTCCCCAGGTAGGAACCGCGCGGCGCCTTATGGCATGAGCCTTTGCGTAATATATTTCCCCGAGCTCGCCGCTGCTGCATAGCTTGTAAAGATACTGAGAATCGGGCCTGAACCTGTTCTGGTAGCCGATGGTCAGCTTTTTGCCCGTACGCCGGGCTGCCTCCACCATCCTCCTTGCGTCCGCCGGGGTCTTTGCCATCGGCTTTTCGCACATGACATGCTTTCCCGCCTCAAGCGAGTCGACGGTAATATCCGCATGGGATTTGTTAGGCGTGCATACGTGCACGGCATCGATTGAACCGTCCTTTAAAAGCTCCCTGTAATCGGTATAAACCTTCGCCCCCGCAGCGCCGTACTTCTTTGCCGCTTCCTCCGCCTTATTAAGCTCGATGTCGCAGAATGCCGTCATTTCCACCTCGGGCAGCCTGGAAAGCGCGGGCATGTGCTTGCCGTTAGCTATACCGCCGCAGCCGATGATACCTACTTTGAATACCTTTCTTCCGTCATCCATACCAGTATACATTCCTTTCATCTATGATTTTAATCCCTTCCAAAAGTGACTCTCCGCCCTCAACTCCTCACTCTCAGCTTCCCCTTCAGTCCAGTCTTCCCGGCAGCAGCCCTGACGGCAGCGCAGCCGGGCGTTCGCAGGCGCTTTCGGGTATATAATGAGCTCCGCTTGCAGATGCATCCAGTATCCCCTGCATTACATCAAGCACATGGAAGGTCATTTCGGAATTGGCTCTGTGCTTCCTGCCGGTCAACAGCGCGCAGGCCATGTCGGCCGCTCCGATTCCCCTGCTGTTGTCAGTATAGCTGTGGGTCAGAGGGATTTCCCTCCAATCGGGCGTATCGTGCCTCTTCAGATAAACAGGCCCTTCAAATTTATTCGGGTCCGGCAGGCTCAGGGTGCCCTCGCTGCCGTACAGCTCGATGCGCGGAAGCCTGGAGCCCCAGACGTCGAAGCTGGTGATGAGCGTGGCTACGGCGCCGCACTGGAAATCCAGCACTCCGGCGACATGGGTCGGCACCTCCACCTTTATAACCTGGCCGAACTTTTCCTTGCAGGTCGCGGTTCTTTCAGGGAAGCTGATATTGGCCGAGCCGGTCACCCTTTTTACGGGCCCGAGCAAGGATATTAGCGCCGTCAGGTAGTAGGGACCCATGTCCAGAAGCGGGCCTCCGCCGGGTTTATAGAAAAATTCGGGGTTCGGATGCCAGCCCTCGGGACCGTGGCCCGTCATGAAGGCTGTGGCCCCCACTGGCCTTCCGATCCAGCCGTCGTCAAGCAGCTTCCTGCAGGTCTGCAGGCCGCCTCCAAGAAACGTATCCGGCGCGCCTCCCGCCAGAAGGCCTTTCCGGGCGGCAAGCCGGGTTATTTCCCTTCCGTCCTCCCTTTTTACCGACAGCGGCTTTTCAACATAGACATTCTTTCCTGCCTCAAGAGCCTTCATGCTGACGTCGTAATGCGCCCCGGGCACCGTGAGATTTATGACAATCCTTATTTCGGGGTCGGCCAGCAGCTCGTCTATTTCGTACGCCCTGATATTGAATTCTCCGGCCTTTTCCCTCGCCCTCTCGGGTATGATGTCCGCGCAGCCCTTGAGCTCCAAAGCTTCAAACATCCCCGAGCAATTTTTCAGATAGATGCCGCTGATATTGCCGCAGCCAATTATACCCGCCTTGACCTTCTGTATCATCTCTTCCTCCCTGTTTACATCCAATCCGCATATTGAATCGAATGAATCGCTTTACTTTATGGTCGATTCCCTTATGATAAGCTCGAACTCCAGTATCAAATCCTGCGGCTCCTTCATTTCGCCGCGTATCTGCCGCAGAAGCAGCTCCATAGCCATACAGCCGAGATCGTATTTGGGCTGTGAAACGGTGGTCAGCATAGGATCGCACATATATGACAGGCTTATATTGTCGAAGCCCACAACGGCGAAATCCTCGGGAACTCTCAGCCCTCTTTCCTTCGCCGCCCTTATCGCTCCCGCAGCCATCAAATCCGAAATGCAGAAAACCGCCGTCGGCCTTTCCTTGAGCGACAGCAGCTGCCCGGCGGCGCGCAGCCCGCTTTTGAAGCTGTAGTCTCCGTCTATCTCAAGCCCGGGCTCCGGCTTGACGCCGGCGTCCAGGAGCGCCTGCCTGTAACCTGTCTCCCTGTGGATGGTGGACAGGTAGTCGTTATCGCAGCTTATCAGCCCTATACGCCTGTGGCCCAGTGCCAGCAAGTGCTTTACGGCCTTCTGCGAGGCCGCAAAATTGTCTATGGAGACATGGGATACCCTTGCGCCCTCCTTGTACTCGCAGCACTGCACCACGGGGAAGCGTTTACCCGTATCGGTCAGCTCTTCCCTGCTGAGGCTGGGCGCCATGAAAATAACGCCGTCCGCCAGCCTGTTGTTCAGGAGGTCCAGGTACACCTTCTCCCTGCCGGGCTCCGAATCGGTGTTGCACAGCATCACGTTGTAGCCGTTTTTGTGGCCGACATCCTCGATGCCCTTTACCAATCTTGAATAAAACGGATTTGAAATGTTCGGCAGCAGCACCAGGACGAGTCTCGTCTCGGCGCGCCTGAGATTCCTTCCAAGGAGATTGGGCCGGTAGTCCAGCCGCTTGACCGCGCTCAGGACCAGCTCCCTGGTTTCGGTCGAAACGGAGGTGCTGTTGTTTATGACTCTTGATACGGTAGCAACCGAAACGCCTGCGGCCTTCGCCACGTCCTGGATGGTTGAAGACGCCATCGCAGCCTCCTTTGAAACGGATTACACTTGCATTTTCGGACTTTCAAAGCCAAATAGCAATTGTAAATGTAACGGATTACATAGGATATTATATTACCTTCCCGGTCAGGAATCAATATGCGGTTGATTATTTTTTTGGCTTCCGAAGCGCAGCCGCAGTCCTCCCCGAAAAAAAACCCGCGGAGGTTTCCCGCTTACCGGGGCCGCGCGAGGGTACGGACGATTCCGCCCAGCCTGCGCGCCAAATATACGGCTGCCGCAATGAACATGCCGTCAAAGGCTGCGTTGAAAAGAAACAGGTGCTTGCTGAGGTCAGCCTCGCCGTCTCCTATTACCGGTATCGCAAGCTGCATGAGGCCAACCGCACCTATAAACCCTATAAGCTCCACATACAGCCTGGTTCGCGTATTTCTGCTCCGGATATATTCAAAGGCCAGGGCCGAAAAGCAGCCTGTGAAAAAGAGGGCTATGAAAGGCAGGGAATGCGGAAGCGCCTTCATTTTGAAGTCGCTCCACAGGCCGAATATGTCCGCGGTCTGCCTGTACTCCACGCCTTCGTACTTCTCGTAGTTTCCGAAGCCCTGCTTCAGCTTAAAGGCGTTCTGAGCGGCAACCCCGAGCTTTTCTGCAAGCCTGCCGGGATGGCGGAGGTAAAAGCCCGCTATTTTGAAGTGATCGACGCTTTCATACAGTTGGTTTTTAAAATCGTCGCTCCTTATATCGACGGGATAGGACTCCATGAAATAATTTGTTCCCGCCAGCACGGCAAGGTCCGGGTTCATTCCCAATTCGGTCAGATCCTCCGCAGGGTCAGGCGAGTCCTTGAGTATGCCGAAAAATACCGTCTGATATTTATTGCAGACCTTGATATCCCTTGATACGAATGCATATGTCACAAATGCTACGGCAACCAGGGCCGTTATGCCCAAAAGGACCGTCCTCCTCCAGAGCCTGCCGTCCCCGAGCCTGAGAAAACGCAGCCCCAGCAGCGCCGCCAGAATACCGGCGGGACAGTTCTGCACCTTTGCGCCGGTAAAAAACGCGGCGCTAAGAAAGAAAACCGCCAGCATCCACAACCGCGGCCTGCCCTGCAGCACCAGATACATGCCCGACCCCGCCGTCAGAAGCAGGAAGACAAGCGATACGGCCTCGCCGTAAAGGGAATTGAAATAGGAGATATAGCCGATATCGGCGAATACGAGTACGAGCAGCCCGGCAAGCAGCCAGCTTACGGCTCCCAGCCTTTTGCGGTTGTACCTGACGATAAGGAATATGGCCGCTACGAATATAACGGAATACAAAAAGGCCAGATACCGGATATCGAATATGCCGGTGCTCCAGAGGGCCTGACTAAGCAGCACCGCGATACCCACCATGATGATTTCCGTTGAAAAGTAGCCGCCTCCCATGGGAAGCGCCAGGCCGACCCTGTACTGTCTGTTTACAAAGCCGAAATACCTGTCGGCGTAATCCCCGGTCAGATACTGAAGCCCGGTCGAGCCCATTATCCTGGGGAAGTCTCCGTTGTCGGCAACGCCTATTATCGGCCGCAACATGAGTATGTAAGCGAGTATGAATGTGGCGGCCCCGGCAGCCGCATACTCGGCCTTGATTTTTTTTATAAAGCCCATGTGTTACCTCTGCAAATGCTTTTGCCCCTTAATATTCCTCATTTTACCAGAGAGTATTCATCTGTATGCCCTGGCGAGCAAAAGCAGGCAGATTCCGCCGGAGAAAACAATTACAAAGGGAGGGAGCAGCCTGAGAGACCAGCCGGATGCCAAAAATGCCAGCGGAGAAGCAATTTTCACCAACGACATGCCCAGGCTCAGCACCCGGCCCCTGCACTCCTCCGGCAATTTAAGCTGAAGCATGGATAAAAGCGGGATATCGATAAAACTGATGGTTATCCCCAGGATCGCCATAACCGGACAATAGCAGAGGAGAAGTAATGCATCGGAGCGGAATACATCTACCGCCAGCGTTGGAACCGCCGTCAGCATGATGCAGACCGCAAGCACGCAGCTCATGGCCGGCAGGCGCTTCAGCAGGTCGGGGCTATGCCGGTTTTTTCTGACCAGGACGGCGCCCGCCGCTGCGCCGGCCGGGATGGAGCCCTGTACGATGCCAAGCACATCCGGGTCAAGCCCTAAGACATTGTTAAGAATATATGGCAGCGGAACCAGCAGTGAAAACCCAGTAAAAAGATTTAGGAAAAGCAGGTATATGAAAACCCTTGCTATCCCCCGTTCGCCCTTCATGTAAAGGGCAGCGTCCCTGATGTCCCGGAAAAAACTGATTCCCGGCTTTTGAGGAGCGGCGTCCGAGCTGCGCGCATTCACCCTGAAATCCATCATCAGTACGGTAAAACCGGAAAATAGAAAAGACAGGGCATTCAGCGCCATAAACAGCCTGATATCCACAAGCGCATAGGCCAGACCGCCCAATACCGGACCGGAGACAGAGGCGGCGGCCTCGATCGCCTTGCCGGCCGAATTGATATCCGTCAGCCTTTCGGCCTTTACGACATCGGGTATGCCGGCCTCCATCGCGGTGTCGTAGAATACCGCCATGACATTCAGTATGAAGGTGCTTGTATAAATTGCGGCCAGGGGAATGTCCTTCCCCGCAACGGCGAGCAGGAGCAGTCCCAGAAAGACCGCGCCGGCGATATCGGCGGATACCGCGACAAGCTTTCTGTCGGCCCTGTCGGCCAGCACCCCCGCAAAAGGGCCGATGACCACAACCGGCAGAAGGCCCAGAACAAGAGTTGCCGCAAAGGACAGGGTCGAGCCGGTCAAGCCGAGTATATGGAGGCCCATTGCAAAGGCATATGCCGACGAGCCCAGCAGCGAAACCGTCTTTCCAATAGAAAAAAACGTGATATTGCGGACCGATCTGTCATGAAACGCGAGCTTCAATATAAAACCTCCCATCTGTGCATATTATAGATGAGAGGCTTGAGACCGCATCAAGAGGAGATTTTACGGCTTGACGGCGGAAAAAATGCAGAACATGGGGTTAACCCCGTCTTTTCGCATGCAGCGAATATGAATTTACCCGTTCCCCTTTTTTAAAATAATTCTCGAATTTACCCGCTTTTTCAAGGTATTCGCCTGTGGCCTCGTCGATTATCTCAAAGCCTGAGCTTTCAAGCATCCGCTTTATGCTCCCGGGCTTGAAATTCTTCCTGAAGCGCTCTTCTACCAGGGTATCGGCGGCAAAATTCCCGAAAATGATATAGTTTCCCAGAAGCTCCGCACCCGCTTTGAAGTATCCCGCCATTTTTTCCGGCAGGAATTCCTCATGCTCAAAGGAATAGTTGCTGGTGCCCGAAAGGTCAAGGACGAAATCTGCCGCTCCGCCCTTCAGAGGCAATTCAAGGAAGTCGGAGCATACAAGGAATATGTTTTTCCTGCGGGGAGCCTTCTCAAGCATTTGTTTTAGAAGCCTGTGCGAATTTATATCGCGGTCTACCGCTATATATGCCGTATTCTCAGGAAGGTCCTCGTAAATGTGCCTGAGGAAAAAACCGTAGCCTGATCCAAGCTCGAGCAGCACCTTGTTTCCGGAGCTTTTCAAATCCAGCTTTCTGCGCAGCCAGTCCAGACCCCTGTATACATTCCGGAGGTACGCCTCGTCCGTGGTCTCTATATATTCCGCAATCCTCTTCTCGTCAAATCCGCCCGCTTCCCGCTCAGCGCCTCCCGCAAACAGGATTCCGTCCGCTATGGAGCATTCCCTGCCGCATTTGCAGCCCAGCCGGGCGTCGGTTATCAGGTTGTCGGCAATCCGGGCCTCCAGCAGGGCCAGTTCGCCGCCGCAAGCGGCGCAGCAGAACAGGTCCAGCCCCCTGAAATCGAAGCCGTGTCTGCAGCCGCCCGCAGCCTGCCTGTTGAATTCCGCCAGCCTGTTTTCCAGCTTGCTTTTTCTGTGCTGAAGCTCTTCTATCCCGGCTGCGAGCTGCCTGTATCTGTTTTTGAAAATATCCAGATAAGCCGGGTTCTCCTGGTATGCGGTGAGTCTGCCGAGCCGTTTGAAGGTGAAAACGGATTTTATCTCGTTCAGCGTAAGACCCATTTCCTTCAGCTCCAGAACCTCGGAAAGGTCGGCGGCGCACTGCCCGTCATATACCGACTGCGCCCCCTTCCTTGCAGGAAGTATGAAGCCCAATTCTACATAATGCCTCACCGTATCAATGCTTATGTTGTTGGAAGAAGCAAATTCGCCTATTTTCAAACCGCCACCCCCGTATGACAAATCCTATGGAAATTATCCTGCAAGGAGTGAAAAAATGCAACAGCGATTTATTTCGCAATGACGGTGTACGCTGTCGTCAGCGCTTTTCCGTCGCCTCTGATCAGCAGCCTGTATGTCCCCGGCTCCGTGGTATCGTCCACGTCCCAGCTCCAGCCTGCCAGCCCGTCGGGGCCGGCAATCCTGCTGCCTGTGGTTGTAAGGGCCCTGCCGTCACGGTTGTATACTGCCGTAACGGTATACCTCGTTCCTGCTTTGCCCTGGATTGAAAGGCCGCCCTTTTCACCCTGCCTGACCGGGCTTTTGACATCCAGCAGGATTATCTCATTCACGGGAGCCGTCCTCACGCTCTTCAGGCGCTGGTATTCCTCTTCCTTCGGCGAGCCCGTCCCGCTTGCGGAAGCACAGCCGCAGAAAAGGAGCAATATCGTTAAAAAAACCGCACTAAGCCTGATTTTCATTATTTCACCTGCCTGAACCGATTTGTTAATAGCATCTCCTTTTCCGCGGAATTTATTGATATAAATCTCGGGACGTTCCGTCAAATTGGGCAATGAAAAAAGGAATGCCTCAAATCGTTCATTTGATTATGAGGCGGCATCGTCTTCCTTTGTGTAAAGCATTCTATTTTAGTCCCGTCAATAAAAATATTCTCCGATGCTATTTCGCCCGACTTTGGTTTTTTATTGAAAAAAGGAGCCATCCCAAACATTTAAGTTTTGAGACAGCTCCTTCAGATACTGTGGTCTTTTCGTCACACCGCTTCGTTTTCCAGGTTTGCGCCGGTGAACTGGCTGTTGTACAGGTCGGCGTAGAAGCCGCCCTTCTTCAGCAGCTCCTTGTGGTTGCCCTGTTCTATGATACTCCCGTGATTCATGACCAGAATCATTTCGGCGTCGCGTATGGTTGAAAGCCTGTGCGCGATTACGAAGCTGGTCCTGTCCTTCATCAGATTGGCCATCGCCTTCTGTATCAGAACCTCCGTCCTTGTATCTACGCTGCTTGTGGCCTCATCGAGTATCAGTACCACAGGGTCTGCGAGTATTGCCCTGGCAATTGTCAGGAGCTGCTTTTGGCCCTGCGATATGTTTGTGGCTTCCTCATTCAGGACG
This sequence comes from Bacillota bacterium, assembly GCA_023415815.1. Classification (GTDB taxonomy): domain Bacteria; phylum Bacillota; class Clostridia; order Acetivibrionales; family DTU013; genus JAEZJL01. The sequence goes on from JAEZJL010000303.1 coordinate 8,965, forward strand.
GTGTCGTAGCCGTGGGGCAGCGTCCGGATAAAGTGGTCGGCATGCGCCGCTTTGGCCGCGCGCATTATCTCCTCCATTGTTGCGTTTTCTCTTCCGTAAGCAATATTGTCCTTGATGGTCCCGTTAAAGAGCCAGGTGTCCTGCAGCACCATCCCGAACATTCTGCGGAGACTGCTGCGCTTCATGTCGTTGATATTTACGCCGTCAATGGTAATGACGCCGCCGTTCAACTCATAGAAACGCATCATCAGGTTTACAAGGGTGGTCTTACCTGCCCCTGTCGGGCCGACGATAGCGATGGTTTCACCGCGTTTCACATCCAGGTTCATGTTCTCTATCAGCGGCACCTCTTCCTTATAGCGGAAGTCTACGGCCTTGAAGCTGACCTCGCCCTTCGGCTGCTCTATATTCTTTGCATCGGGGCTGTCCGGCAGCTCCTCTTCCTCGTCAAGCACCTCGAATACCCTCTCCGCACATGCGACCGTAGACTGGATGATGTTCGCTATATTCGCGGTCTGCACGATCGGCATGGTAAACTGCCTCGTATACTGGATAAATGCTATTATATCGCCTATCTTCAGCCTGTTGAGCGTAATCCATATGCCGCCGATAATGCATATAAGCACGTAGCCCAGATTGCTGATGAAGTTCATGAGCGGGAACATGATTCCCGAAATGAACTGCGCCTTCCAGCCTGCGCTGTACAGCTTCCCGTTGATTCCTTCGAACTGTTCGATCGAATTTTTTTCCTGTCCGAAGGCCTTTACGATTTTATGCCCGGTGTACATTTCCTCGACATGGCCGCTGAGCTGCCCCAGCTCCTTCTGCTGCGCTGCAAAGAACTTCTGGGAGGTCTTTGCTATGAAGGTGGTGGCCACGATATACAGCGGAAGCGTAGCCAGTACGATAAGGGTAAGCACCGGACTTATTGTCAGCATCATGATTACATATCCAAGAATCGATATGACCGATGTGATTATCTGTGTCAGGCTCTGCTGCAGGGTCGTGGCTATGGTATCGATATCGTTTGTGACGCGGCTCAGTATATCCCCGTGGGGGTGCATGTCAAAGTACTTCAGGGGCAGGCGGTTGAGCTTTTTATCAACCTCGCTCCTCAGGTCGCGGACGGTCTTCTGTGAGACACCCGACATGACGAGCCCCATCACCAGGCTGAAAGCGGCGCTTATCAGATATATGCCTATCAGCAGAAGAGCGATCCAGGCCAGGTAGCTGAAGTCGATTTGGCCGTCGGTTTCTTTTATGGCATTGAAAACTCCCTCGACCTGCTCGTCGGTCAGCTTTATATTCTCTCCGGCTGCCGCTCCTCCTTCCGCCTGCATATCGGCAGGCAGATTCTTGCCAAGGTCTATGAATTTCCTGCATATATCGGCTTTCTGGGCGGGGTCCGTGATAGTGTCCAGCATCGGAAGCCCCAGCAGCTCCTTCAGAACCTTAAGGTCTTCGGGACTCGTTTTTCCGGCTGCTTCCTGGGTCTGTCCGTCCTGCGGCATAGCGGGCAGCTTGCCCAGCAGGTCCGCCAGTTTTATAACCGTATCGTTCTTCTGCTTCTGATCGGTTATTGCATTGATATCAGGCAGCTCCAGCACGGCAATCAGCGTATCCAGCGTCGCCGGGTCGAGCGCGCCCTGCTGGGGGTCCTGCTGTGTGCCCGGCATTTTTTCCAGCAGGACAATCAGCGATTTGACCGTATCCGTTTTTTCCTTCCTGTCTGTCAGGGTATCGATCGCAGGCAGGCGCAAAAGCTTCTTTACGGTGTCCGTATCCTGCTGTGACTGCCCGGCGCCCGGCATCCGGGAAAGCAGGTCAAACATTTTGACGACCGTATCCGCCTTTTCCTTCGGATTAGTAATTGAATCGATTGCCGGCAGCTTCAGAAAATCCTGGATAGCCGCCATAGCTGCCGGGTCCGGCTGCTGCGCCTGAGCCGGGGGTACAGCTTCCGGATTGGCGCCCGCTGCGGGCTGAGCCTGCTGCATTTGGGCTTTCAGCCCCGCCGCAGTCTTCTTCTGGACGTCGGACATTTGCGCCTCAATACCGCCGACGGCCTTTTCCTGTGTGTCGGACATCTGTTTGACAACAGAGTCAAATACCTGGGCCTGTACATCCGCCATCCGGCTGCCGACCTGATCGGCCGCTTGTTTCTGCGCCTCGGATATCTTCTGGAGCATCTGCCTTGCCATATAGCCGTCCTGCAGCTTGTTTATGGCCTTGCCGGATATTTTCGGAGTAAATATGCCAAAGGTGGTGCTTGCTATCGCAAAAATCAGTACGATGATCAGGTTAACTCTATGCGGCCTCAAATAACCTATGAGCCTTTTCAGGGAAGCCTTGAAATTCTTCGCCTTCTGCACGGGCATTCCCATGCCTCCCATAGGGCCGCCCATGGGTCCTCTGCCCCTGCGCCCGCCGGCCATTCCTCCCGGTCTCTGCGCGCCGCCCGCATTTCTCTGTTCAGCACTCATGCTATCTCCTCCTCTGAAAGCTGTGAGGACACGATTTCACGGTAGACCTCGCAGGTATCCATCAATTCTTTGTGCGAACCCATTCCCGCAACCAGGCCCTCGTCAAGGACGATGATGCGGTCCGCGTCCATAACGGTGCCGACCCTCTGCGCCACGATGATGACCGTGGCCTCGGAAATTTCCTTTTTGAGGGCCGCGCGGAGCTTTGCGTCCGTTTTGAAGTCAAGCGCCGAAAAGCTGTCGTCGAAGATATAGATCTCCGGCTTTCTCACCAGCGCCCGGGCTATGGAAAGGCGCTGCTTCTGGCCTCCGGAAACGTTGGTCCCGCCCTGGGCGATTTCATGGTCGAAGCCGCCGTCCATGTCGGAAATGAACTCCGTCGCCTGCGCGATCCCGGCGGCGTATCTTACCTCCTCGTCGGTGGCATTCTCGGTTCCGAACCTTATATTATCGGTTACGGTACCCGTAAAGAGCACCGCCTTCTGCGGCACGAAGCCGATCTTCGCCCGCAGGCTTTCCTGGGTCATGTCCCTTACACTCACGCCGTCTATGAGGATGCTCCCGCTGTCCACATCGTAAAACCTGGGAATGAGGTTGATGAGCGTAGACTTGCCCGAGCCGGTGCTTCCGATAACCGCAGTGATTTCACCGGGATGCGCCGAAAACGAAATATTCCGTATCGCCGGCTCTTCCGCGCCGTGGTAGCTGAAGGTGACGTCCCTGAACTCGATGTGGCCTCTGCCCGTGAAGCTGTCCGCGGGTTTTTCGGTGTCGGTGATCTCGGGCACCGTATTGAGAACCTCGTTTACCCTGACAGCCGCGGCCTGGGCTCTGGGGACCATAATAAACATCATCGCAAGCATTATCATCGAGAACATTATCTGCATGGCGTATTGTGTAAAGGCCATGAGAGCGCCCAGATCCATGCCGTTGTTTACGCGGATGCCGCCAAACCAGAGCACCGCAAGGGATGTAAAGTTCATTATCAGCATGATTGAGGGCATCATGAAGGCCATGATCCTGTTGACTCTGATATAATTGTTGGTAAGGTCGTCATTTGCCGCGTTGAAGCGGGCATTCTCGCGCTCGACCGTGTTGAAGGCGCGTATTACCCGGATCCCCGTCAGCTTCTCGCGCAGGACAAGGTTTATCTTGTCAATCTTGACCTGTACCTGCCTGAAAAGCGGTATTATCTTTTTAGCAATTAAGATGATGACCGCCGTCAGCACCGGTATGGCTACCGCAAGCACGAGCGTCAGCTTCCTGTCCTTCTGCAGCGCCAGGATGACGCCGCCTATGGCCATCATCGGCGCGCTGATCATCATCCGGGTGATCATGATCGTCACCATCTGGATTTGTGTGATATCGTTCGTAGTCCTTGTTATCAGGGTCGCCGTCCCTATCTTGTCAAACTCATGCAGGGAATAGCTCTCAACCCTCCTGAACACCTTACTCCGCAGTATCCTGCCGAAGCCGGAACCGGTCTGGGAGGACAGCAGACTGGCGATAATGGCGCAGGCGGCTCCCCCTCCCGCGACAAGCAGCATAAGTCCGCCGATCCTCCAGATATAGTCCGTGTCGCCCTGCATTACTCCGAAGTCAATAATGTCCGACATAAGCGTCGGCAGATACAAGTCGGCAAGCGTCTGCAGGAACACCAGCGACAAAATGCCGACGACATAAGCCGTGTAAGGTTTTAAAAATCTGAATAGCCTGAGCATGTTTCATCCTCTCCTGTCCGTATCACTGTTGGGGCACGATTCGTTTATTTTGCTGAAATAAACATATACCTGCTCCATAATATCTATAAACTCCTTGCTCTTTTCCTCTCCAAGATGCTCTATTAGGCCCCTTATCATCCTGGAAAATGCCTCGTTTGCCCTGTGTACCACCTCTTCGCCTTTTTGTGTAAGCTTTACGCGTACCGCGCGCCTGTCCGACCTGTCCATACTCCTCTCGACATAGCCGCCTGCCTCGAGGGTGTTTATCAGTTGCGTTATGGAAGGAGGCGCAACCCTCATGCTGTTGCTGATCTCGGAAACCTTTAGCCCCTGCTCCGCATAATTGTGCATCTTGTTTATGCGTATAAGAAGCATCACCTCGCCCTGCGTCAGGCCGGCAACGGGGCTTTGCCTCATATGGACGCGCTTGAATTGTCCAAAGACCTCCATCAATCGATTCGCCAGCTGATTTTCATCCCTATCCATAATTTACCTCTTTTAATTAGCTAACTTAATAATTAGCCTTATTAATTATTTCATTAGCTATTATAATTATTTTATTCACTCAAGTCAATAGATAAATAAAAAAAGAGTATCTGTTTAAGATACCCAATCATGTAAAGCTTTAATATGCTTTTCGCACCCCCGGCCGCCTGTTCAGGGCATTCTCTGCCGGCTTGAGATATGCCCCTCCCCTATTTCGGTATTAAACAGCTTTAATGATACCAGAAACATCCACAGCTGGAGCGACCCGATATTGATCCTCTCAAAAAGGCCGAAGAAGCCCAGTCCCTGCGAGAGGATGAAAACCGTAGTCCCTCCGGCAATAAACAGGATAGCGCTTGTCACAATCGAGTAAGCCGAATATCCCCCGAAGCCTTTGACCCTCCTGAAGCCCAGTCCTATCAGCAGCACAGACAGGATGGTCAGCGGTACGATGGCCCCGGTCACGACCCAGTGCATTATCCCGCGGAATGTCGCCGGGGCCCCTGCAAGATCCTCGGGGAAAATGTTGTATGATGCGGATACGATATGCATGAGTATGAACAGTATGAAGCCCGTGCTCAGCAACCTGATCTTCAGCCTTCTGACATACATGAAGGCGCTTACCGCAAATATAATCGAAAAGAGCGCATAAACGCTTGTTATTCCCGTAAGGAGCGCTCTGTCGGGCGCGCCCTGGGCCGTCAGGTCGCTTATGGGCTGCTCAAGGTGGCTGTAGCCCTTCCAGAGTAAGCCTCCCAGTACCACATGCAAGGCATATGCCAGGGCTCCCGCCATACCGAAGGCCGTCAGCTTCCTCCACATCTTCCCTTCCTCCCGTTTTTTGCCTTAATTATAGTTTATTGCTTCCCGCAGTTTCAACCGTGCGGCGCAGGAGGAAAATCAACACCCCTGCGCCTTTCTGTCCGCCACGCCGCCTCCGCCTATACCTTAAATACGGATACTGCTTCGAGAAGTCTGTTTGTGCCTTCCTTCGCTCTATCGGCCTGATTTGATACATCGTTTACTTTTTCTACAACAGCCGCGATTTCCTGGGCTATATTGGCTGTCCCTTCCGCTCCCTCGCCTGCGGCGGAGGTGATTTCGGACGCAGCCTTCGCCATGCTTTGAATTGAGGCGGAGAGCTCGAGCGCCGTATTGCTGAAGCCGGTCACGAGGCCTTTGATAAACTCGGCGTCCTTGCTGTATTTCTCTCCGGTCTCAAGGAACAGCGCATAATCCTTAGTGATCTGGTTGTCGAGGAAATCCAATACGCGCAGGGAGCTGCCCGAGAGATTGCCCACCGAGGTCGTAACGGCCTTGATGATGGCCTGCATTTCATTTACGGTATCCTTTGAATCCTCCGCCAGCTTCCGCACTTCCTCCGCCACGACCGCAAAGCCCTTCCCGGCGTCTCCGGCCCTTGCCGCCTCTATGGCCGCATTGAGCGCGAGCAGGTTTGTCTGCGCCGTTATGGATAAAATGGTATTGGACAGTAGATTGATCCGGTCGACCGCTTTGGCCTCTTCGATCGCGCCGCGCAATTCGACGTCAATGCTTGTCCGTACGCTGTGCGCCGCTTGCTGCGCCGTTACCGCCGTCCTCTTCAGTTCCTCGGCCCTCTTGTTGATTTCACCTGCCGCTTCCGCGCCCTGCCGTGCATTGCAGGCTATGGACTCCACGGTCCTTTCTATTTCCATCGTGGCGGCGTTCAACTCCTCCGCCGCGGCTGCGGTCTCCTCCATTCCTGCGGAAAGCTCCTCAGTGGTGGACGAAACCCCTCCGATATTATCATTCATATTCTTCATACTTTTATCCGTATATATGACGGCTTCCGTAACATTTGCCGTTTCGCTTGCGGCCACCTTGATAAGAGATCTGATCGACCGCTGCATCTTGGTCATGTCCCGTATCAGGTCGCCAACCTCGTCCCTCCGCTCCAGGAACCTGCCCGTGAAATCCCTGGTGAAATCCGCATCCGACAAAAGCTTTAAATGCTCTCCCACGAAATTGAGGGGACGGACCGACCTCCTTATCATCAGATACATTGCGAGGATTATAACCGCCAGCACAATAATGAAAATGATCAGGACCCCTCGGAACAGCTCATCATAGCTGGAATAAACCTTCTCATTCGGAATGACCGATACAAACGACCAGTGGGTGTCTATTCCGGATATCGATATGGGCTCATACATCTTCAAGGATTTACCTCCCGTTATGGCGTCCGCTGAATCCTGTCTGTAGAAGCCCTCGCCCTTTGCTATTCCGGCGATATTCTCCGCTTCGCCCGCGTCAAGGGCGGCGATGTTTTTCGATACCAGCTCGGGCTTTAAACCATGCCCGGCAATGGTGCCTTTGTCCGTAACAATGACCGAATACCCGCCCATCGGCTTGACGGCCTCCGCTCTTTCCTGTATTGAGGCAAGGGCTATGTCAGCGCCGACGATCCCGACGAACGCTCCCTTATCGTCCAGGACCGGCAGTATCAGGGAGGTTATCAGAACATCCTTCCCGTCAATGGCATAGAGGTAGGGCTCGATCAGGGCGGGCTTTTTGGTCTTCTTGGAGATCAGGTAATAGTCTCCCGCACCTTCCGTCTCGTAATCGGTCAGGGGCTGAAGGATGATTTTATCCCCGGAGCGCACTATGTAAGGTATGAACCTTCCGGTCTGATCATGTCCTTCCCCGTTTACATATTGGCTGTCTTTTCCGTCAAAGGCGTCCGGCTCCCACAGCGTATAAACAGCCAGAATTATATCCGGCGAGTTTTTTAGGGTGGAACGCAGCAGGTCGACGATCTCCTTTCTGTCCATGCTCCCTGTGTTCCGGGCCTGCAAGATTATATTGTGGAGGCCCTGCTCGGTCGCTTTTACAACCTCAAAATCCTTTGCGATCTGCCCCGCGTTTTCATTCGATATTTCGGACGCCAATACCATAGCCTGGGAGCTGCTGTTCGTATAGATTCTTTGCAGGACGAAAAATCCTATCAGGCCTATTCCGATCAGTACAATAATCCCGGTTATAAAGCTTATCCTGTTTGCCAGCTTATTTTTCAACATAAAAACCTCTCCCCCTTCTGCAAATAAAGTTAAAAACAAACATTTATATAACAAAAAAGCCCGGCTAATGATATAGCCACGGCTTTGTGCTCGTTAAACCAGGTGACTGTTATAAAATTAAACTACCGGCTGCATACTAGAAATTATATCCTATCCGATATTTTTCGTCAACATTCCGTATGAAACTTATGCAGCCTGCATTTTCACACCGGCCTCTATTATAAAGCCGTTAGTATCAGGCTCATTTTTCAAGCCTGCGGATGAAAAAGATCGCCAGCTGCGTCCTGTCCCTCAGATTCAGCTTGTCCAGGAGCACCGATATGTTGTTCCTTACCGTGCCCTCGCTCATATAAAGCTTTTCGGCAATCTCCCTGTTTGAGAGGCCCTTGCTTATCAGCTCCATGATCTCGTATTCCTTCTGTGTGACGTTCAGTCCCTCGGGGGAGAGCTTTTTTTCCCTTCCCATCATGTCGGAGATCATGCCGGCCACTTCCTTTTCATAGACCACATTGCCCTGGCAGACGGCTTTTATGCTTTCAATGATGCTCTCCGAGGAGTTGCTTTTGAGCACATAGCCCTCGGCTCCGAATTTGACTGCGCTCCTTATGTATTCGGAGTCCTTGAAGGTGGTCAAAAGCAGGACCTTGATATTCCTGAACTGTTCCTTGATGAGCTGTGTCGCCTGGACGCCGTCCATGACGGGCATCCTGATGTCCATGAGGACAATATCGGGTTGCACTTCCCTGCAGATTTTAACGGCCTCCTGTCCGTTCGGGGCCGTCCCCGCAACCGTAAAGCCTTCCTCCGTCTCGAGAATCATTTTTAATCCTTCCCTGATAAGCGCGTCGTCATCCACGATCAAAATCCTCAAAGCACATCACCTCCCGCATATTCATCATGATGCACCGGCAGGTTGCATACGATGAGAAAGCCCTTGCCGCCGTCAACCGATATTGTCCCGCCGGCATTCCTCACCCTTTCCCGCATTCCCGAAAGGCCGATGTTTTCATGGATATCCCGGCAGCCCACTCCGTTGTCCCTGTAATAAAGACGGATATTGTTTTTTTTGACGTCCAGCTCGATCCGGATATCGTCCGCCTGCGAATATTTCGAAGCATTTGTCAGAGCCTCCATTATATTGGCCTCCAGAATCCTTGTATTGGAAGCCGATACCAGGCCGAAATCCCCGCTGTGCTCAAAGGTTATCCTGCAGAACTTGAAGTCGTCGATAATTTTTTCAATGGAAGCAATCCCCGTTTTCTTCTCCGCCCTGATATTGTAAACGGTGTTCCTGGTCATTTCCAGAGCCTCGGTCAGCTTCTGGCTGCAGAGCCTTATGATGCCCTCCGCCTTTTCCGCATCCCTGTGAAAAATCCTCAGGGCGGCTTCCAGCTGAAAGATCACGCCTGCTATGCCATGGCCTATGTTATCGTGTATTTCATGGGCTATCCTGTTTCTCTCCCTCACCTCGGTCAGGTGCTCTATTTCCTTCTTAGATTGGATCAGCTCATTCTGTGTCTGCTCCAAATTGTATCTGAGCCGTCTTTCCTCGTCTATCAGGGAAATGTGGTTTTTTTCGTTTTTATCCTTTGCGCCGGTGATGTAGCCGAATAAGCCGGAGGAGGCCATATAAAAAATATAATCGGTCTTCCCGCTATGGACGCAGAAAAAGGCTGCGATTGAAAAAGTCAAAGCAGCGGCGGGGTATTTCCTGAAATACAAGAAGTCGAGCAGCGGTATCCCGTACAGCAAGATAAAACCGGCATTGTACTGCGTCAGCAGGAAAAGGAAGGCCAGATAGAAAACCGAAGCATAGACCCTGTCGAAGTATCTTTCTTTTACGATAAAAAGGCATAAAGCACCCAGCAAGGATGCTATGCCCAATATATCGGTGTTTGAATTGATGATTTGCCCGATGGCGAGCCAGGCAATCAATACGGCGCCATAAATGTGCTTCATGCTTTCACCCGATCCTTTCGGGTTATTTCTCCCGCATTCAAACGGCATGTCCGAGGAGGCGTCCTCTTACCTTAACAATCAGCCTGCTACCACGTTTATCCTATAGAATTAATTGTGAGCCTTATATATTCATCATAAGCTTTTATTTTGAGATATCAACCCTTTTAAACAGCCCGGCAGCCATAAATATACCTGTAAATATCAGCAGGATCAATATGTTTGAAGAAATTTGAGCTATATTTTTACCTTCATAAAGAAATTTGTCAACTCCGTCCATAACCCATGTAGAAGGCATGAACCATGCTATCTTTTTCATTATATCAGGCATGTAGTCCATTGGCCAGAAGCACCCTCCAAGCATGGCGATCGGACCTGCCGCCAGGAAATTTATTATATACGCGTGCAGCGGCTTTTTAACCAGTGAAACCAGCCATACTCCAAAGGAAACGCACACAAGGGAAAATACGATAAACAAGAGGTACATATTGAGCGGATTATCCCCAAGCTCCAGCCCCCACAGGGTCTTCAGCAGCACGAGGATTACCGTGACCTGCAGAAATGCGGCGGTCAGGAAGGCCAGCAGATTTTCCGATAAATATCTTTTCAGGGAGACGGCTGAGTAAAACACCCTGTAAAAGACCCCGCTGCTCTTATCCTCCAAGATGATTCCGGCCGTCAGCACGGACATATACAGCATGAACTGCACCAGAAAGCCCATGGCGCTGCGCGACTGGGGCAGCTTCCTGACTGTTTCCGATTTGATCTCCACGGACAGCCTTCCGTTTTCATACTCGTCCAGCGCCGCTGCAAACGCGGCTTTGTCGGAGCCGGTCACGGCAGAGAGTATTTTTACATTGTATATGTAGTTTTCGATGACCATCCTGGCATAGTAAAGCTCTTCTTTCTCTGTGATATAAAATTCCTTTATGTCAGGGTTCTTCGCTTCAAGAAGCTTTTCCCCGAAGCCCGGTTCAATAATCACCGCGTAGTCTGTCTGGTAGCTTACGGCTTTGTCATAAACCATATTTTCATCAAGCTTCATCAGCTTGATATTGTCTGTCCTCTCAAGCCTGTCGACAAGCCTTTCCGAAAAAGCGGAGCGGTCCTTGTCCACAATGCCGACCGTCAGCAAATTTCGCTCATGCAGCGCAAACATCATGATAAAAAGCAGCGGCATAATCAAAAGCAGCACCAGCCTTGTCTTGTTTTGAAAAATCCTCTTCAGCGCCTGCTTATATATTATCATATCCAGGCCTCCTTAAAAGTACGGCGACAGCTCCGTAGACCACCGCAGCATAGCCCAGCAGGCCCAGGGCGGTTTTGGTCATAAGCTGTCCTGAATATCCGTAGATAGTGCCGAATATAAGTACTTTGGCGTAATAGTTCGGTGTAATCAGTCCCATAAGGTTATTGGCGCCTATCGGCGATACGGCGCCGGATACGATTCCGAAAAAAGTCATGAGCAATAATACGACCATCATTCCCGAAAAGCCGGAGGTAAAAAGTCCGATCAATACCCCGATACCGACCGCGATGCCGCAAAATACCAGTATGACTCCGAGAATGATAAGCGGATTTCCGTCCCAATTGGCATGATACACGACTTTTGTGAATACCACTGTGACAACGGATGCCAGAAAAAGATAGATGACGCTTCCGAGAACCCGTCCGGACAGCAGGCTCCATCTGCCGACCGGCAGCGAATGATTCCTGATATGGATGTCCGAGCCGTATGCCCTTGCCGTAATGAATACCCCAAATAGGGCTCCCATGATAAGTATCTGGAGCAGGGTCAGCACTGAATAATAATCGATAACCCTGGGCGCGGCATTTTTTGAAAAGAAGATTCTCTTGATGACGCTTCCGTTCGCCGCCTCCGGCCGGGCAGGCGTGCCGGATACCTCTACCGCCGCGTTTGCCGCGTTAAAAGAAGATGTGAAATTGGTTAAAATATTTTCGACAAGTTCCACGTTCTTATTCCCGTAAACCTGTATGGACCCCTTTTTTCCTTCGAGCACATCCTGCGACAGGCCCTCCGGCAAATAAATCATTGCGTCGGCCTTTCCTTCATCCAGGGCCTTCTGTCCCTGGCTCTTATCGCCGTATTTCGTCATCTCCAGGAGCTTGCTTATTTCCCCGGCCTTTAAAAAACCGTCAAGTCCTCTTCCTATGCCGCCCTTGTCCAGGTTGACATACCCCACGCTTATCCTGATGCCGGCGTCATTCGAAAAAAATCCTTCGACCGCCGTCCCCAAAATGAGGATCATTAGTATCGGGAATATTATAAGGACCACGAGCATTTTTATATCCCGCAGATGCTTTAGAAACTCATAATACGCAGTAATCAATACTTTCATAATCGCATACCTCCAGCTCAATCCCTCAGCGTTTTGCCGGTCAGGGCCAGGAACACATCCTCCAGAGTCGCTTCCTCGGTGTTGATTTTTGTGATTATCCCGCCCTTATCGGATACGGTGTTGATCACCTTTGAAATACCGGTGCTCTTCTCCATCACTACGGTCATTGTATTTCCCGAAAGCGTGCACTCCTTTACGCCGTAGGTTCCTTTGACTGCCTCAATAATTGAAAAGCCGGGATTGCTCAGCGATATTTCGGCGATCTGCTCTTCACGGACATATTCCGAAAGCTTATCCTTTGTCCCTTCGGCGATAAGCCTCCCGTTATCCATGATGGCGACCCTTGTGCACAAAAGCTCCACCTCTTCCATATAGTGAGACGTGTAAATGATGGTAGAGCCCATTTCATTGAGCCTTTTGATGGATTCCAGGATATGATTCCTCGATTGAGGGTCGATACCGACCGTAGGCTCGTCCATGATGATCAGCTCGGGCTTGTGCACGATTGAGCACGCTATATTCAAGCGCCTCTGCATGCCGCCCGAGTACTTTTTGGGGAAATCGCGCCTTCTTTCCCAGAGATTTGTAAATTCCAGCGCCTCCCTCACCCGGTCTTTCAGCTCGCCGCCCTTCAGCCCGTACAGCCGCCCAAAGTATGTAACGTTTTCAAGCGCCGTAAACTCGCTGATCAGCGCAATGTTTTGCGGCACAACGCCGATTCTGTTTTTTATCCGAAGTGCATCGTTCTTCATGCTTTTTCCGAAGATGTTTATCTCGCCCGACTGGATTTCGGTAATCCCGATAATGGAGTTTATCAGCGTGGTCTTCCCTGCCCCGTTCGGCCCAAGAAGCCCGAGGATCTCCCCCTTCCCGATCGTTAAATTCATATTGTCTACGGCCAGCTTGTCGCCGTATCTCTTGATAAGGTTTCTAACCTCAAGAATCATACCGTTCATCCTTCCTTGCAGATTTCCTGTGAATTTATTCTACACCGGAATTTAAGGCGGGGTAAGTTACATTTATAAGAGCTTGGGATGACATTTGTCATCGGAATTGGGACGGATGTGTCCCGTGCAGCATTGAGGCCCGCCGGAGTTTCCGGGAAGCTGCATGTGTGCTGAAACAGCAGCCGGTTCAGGGGCCTGCCATGTGTTTTGCGGTGCGGCTCTCACACTGTTTTTGCGAACAGAGCGGACAAATTGCGGCCCAGTATCCCGTAATATTCAATCAGGTCCAGAGCGGCAAGCTTTTGCCTTAAAGAATCGGGCAGAAGTTCCTCTGGCACGCTTTCGAGAATAGCGTCCGTCTCCTCGGACGTAAAATCGACTTCCTCGTCTATTTTATCCATGAAGTCCCTGTTCCTGGGACAGGCGGCCTGGCAGCTCATACAGCCGACAACGGAATTGTGCCAGCTGTCCTGAAGCCATTCCGGAAACTCCCCTTCGGCCTCATTGTACCTTGTTATGCACCTGTCGGCGCGGATCAGAAACCTCCCACCGTCGATGCATTTTGCCGGGCAGGCTTTAATACAAGCTTTGCATGTGCCGCACTCAGGCATGACCCTGACTTCCTGCCAGTCGTCGCTCGCTGCAGGCATGTCCGAATAAAACGCAAATATCCGGTGGAAGCTGCCCATCCCGTCGATATAGCAGATATTGTTCCTCCCGTACATGCCGAGCCCCGTCCTGACAGCCAGCAGCTTTTGCGGAAGAGATGCTTTCTTTATATGGAAACCGCAGGGAGACAGTACGCCGGACAGTATTTCTTCCACCCCGGCGCGCAAATTGCTGTAAACATAGGTCGGCGGTTCGGGTACGCGATAGCTTTTTCCCTTATGTTTGAAATTCAGAAAAGTCGTATACTGCCGCTTTGAAACGACGATTACGGACTGTGCGTCCGGCATTGCGGCTTTGTAGTCGTAATCCAGCCAGTGCAGGTTTTCGTTATAAAACCCCTCCTCGAGGAGGGACTGCTCCCTCAGGCGGGCAATTTCCCTTTCCAGCTCATTTATATGGTCCACCGAAGTTATCCTTACCATCAGACCATTTTTTTGAAGTTCTCTTTTCAACGCCTCATTCAATCCCTGCATATTGCCATCCCCCTTAAAACCGACCCGAAATACGCATTACTGCAAAAACCCTCTATGCATATAATTTTATATCATAATATGCGCCTTTACAATATTGCCGTATTTTTTGAATTGCTGTAATATATTTTCACCGGTTCTTTTAATTACGGAGGTGGATATATTTTGGAAAACATTATTTTCTACATCGTAGACGTCTTTGCGGAGGAGAAATACCAGGGGAATCAGCTGGCGGTCTT
>JAEZJL010000305.1 GCA_023415815.1 Bacillota bacterium
TCTACTACGACAACGACGTCCTGGTAATTCTTCGCAGCCGCCCTCAGCATGGTCGGACCGCCGATATCTATGTTTTCGATGGCCTCCTCGAGCTCGATGCGGCCTTTCAGGATGGTTTGCTTGAAGGGATACAGGTTTATGACGACAAGGTCTATCGGCTCTATGCCGAGCTCCTTTATCTGCCTCATGTGCTCGGGATTGCTCCTGATGGCCAGCAGGCCGCCGTGTACCTTGGGGTGAAGCGTCTTTACGCGTCCGTCAAGGCATTCGGGGAAGCCCGTAACGTCCGAAATTCCTGTCACCTTTATTCCGGCTCCGGCCAGCGCCTTTGCCGTACCTCCGGTGGAGATGATTTCCACGCCGTGCTTTGCAAGCTCGCCCGCAAACTCGATGATCCCCGTTTTGTCGGATACGCTTATCAATGCTCTTTTAATCATTATCTTACCGACTCCTCGCTTATTAATCTATGCTGTATCAATATTTTAAGCAATTTTTAGAGAATTGTCCCCACCGGTTTTGAAGAACTGTCCCTCGGTTTTTTGGAGAACTGTCCCCGAGTTTGGAGAATTGTCCCTCCGGTTTTGAAGAACTGTCCCCTCCGGTTTTGAAGAACTGTCCCCGATTTTGGAGAACTGTCCCCCGGTTTTGAAGAACTGTCCCCGGTCCGGACTGTCAAGCGATTCTTACCTTACGGCCTTCGATCACAAGGCGGCCCTCGGAAAAAAGCTTTATCGCCTCGGGCAGCAGCTCCCATTCGGCTTCCTGCATGACCCGCTGCTGCAGTGTTTCCGGCGTATCGTCATTATTTATATATACGGCTTTTTGCAGTATGATGGGGCCGGAGTCATACTCAAGGTCCACGAAGTGGACCGTGGCCCCGGTGACCTTGACCCCGTATTCCAGAGCCTTGCGATGAGGGGTAAGGCCGTAAAAGCCCTTGCCGCAGAAGGAGGGTATGAGCGAGGGATGTATGTTTATGATCCTGTTCCGGTATGTATCCACGAAGCCTTCGCCCAGCATCGAAAGGAAGCCGGCCAGCACGACCAGGCCTACGTCATGGCTTTTAAAATGGGATATGAGCGCCCTGTCGTACTCTTCCGGAGAGGGGGCGGCTTTCGACGATATGCAGGCGGTCGGAATGCCGTGCTTCGCAGCCCTTTCCAGCGCGAATACGCCGGGCCTGCTGGATACGACGGTCGCAATGCCGCAGTCCTTGAGACAGCCCGCTTCGATCTTGTCTATAATGGCCTGGAGGTTTGTACCACCGCCGGAAACCAGGACGCCAAGCTTCAGCATAAATCCACCCCGGCCTCTCCTGAGGTAACCTCTCCTATCAGATAAGCCTTTTCATCCATGCTCTTCAGGTACTCAAGCAGCGAAGGGGCTGTTTCCCTGTCCGCCGCAAGTACCATGCCGATGCCCATGTTAAAGGTGTTGTAGATGTCGCGTTCCTTTATATCTCCGGCGGTACGCAGCAGCTCGAATACAGGCAGTACCGGCCAGGCGCCTTTGTTTATCCTGACCCTGAGCCCTTCGGGTATCATTCTGGGTATGTTCTCGATGAAGCCGCCGCCGGTAATATTCGATATGCCTTTTATTTGAAATTTCCTTGTGACGTCCAGTATGGTCTTGACATAAATGCGGGTGGGCTTCAGGAGCTCCTCCCCGAGCGTTGTGCCGAGCGCCTGGATGCTTTCGCTCAGTTTTTCAACCGTGGGGTTCAGAAGCTTTCTCACCAGGGAATATCCGTTGCTGTGAAGTCCCGAGGAGGCGAGCCCGATGAGCTGATCCCCCTGAACGATATCCCTGCCGTTTATTATTTTGCTTTTTTCCACAATCCCTACAGCAAAGCCGGCGATGTCGTATTCGTTCTCGGGATAAAAGCCCGGCATTTCGGCGGTTTCACCGCCAATCAGAGAGCAGCCCGACATCACGCAGCCCTCGGCCACGCCCCTCACTATTTCCGCAACCTTTTCCGGCCTGTTTTTTCCGAGGGCTATATAATCAAGGAAAAACAGCGGCTCCGCTCCGCCGCATACGATATCGTTGACGCACATGGCTACGGCGTCGATGCCGATGGTATCGTGCTTTTCCAGGAGAAAGGCTATCTTAAGCTTTGTGCCTACGCCGTCGGTGCCTGAAACCAGCACCGGCTCTTCGTATTTGCTCCTGTCAAGAGCAAAAAGGCCGCCAAAGCCGCCTATATCAGTCAGTACCTCCGGCCTGAACGTCCTTCTCACATCATTCCTCATGAGACGGACAGCTTCATACCCCGCTTCCACATCTACGCCTGCATCCTTATAATTCGCCATATGCTCCTCCTAAAAAATTTCGACGGGCCGTCTTTGGCCTCTGTCTCTCTATCTGCTGAATGAAAATTTATTTGCCTCCTCGGGAACCTCCATGGGGTAGTCGGAATTAAAGCATGCGGTACAATAACCGCAATTTGCGCCCGTAGGCAGCTGCAAAAGCCCTTCGAGGCTAAGATAGCCCAGGCTGTCGGCCCCTATCATCTGCCGGATCTCTTCAACCGTATACCTCGAGGCGACAAGCTGCTTCGAAGAAGAGATGTCTATGCCGAAATAGCATGGAAACTTGTAAGGCGGCGAGCTGACGCGCATATGGACCTCTTTCGCCCCCGCGTCCTTGAGCATCTGCACGATCCTTCTCGTGGTCGTGCCCCTTACGATGGAATCGTCCACCATGATGATCCTTTTGCCGGAAATCTCCGACTTCATGGCGTTGAACTTTATTCTGACGCCGGATTCCCTCTGCCCCTGCTCGGGCTGAATGAAGGTCCTTCCGACATATCTGTTTTTAAGAAGTCCCTGCCCGTACGGTATCCCGGACTGTCTCGAATATCCCAGCGCGGCGTTCAAACCGCCGTCCGGAGCCCCTATGACGAGGTCGGCTTCAACAGGGTGCTCGATTGCCAGACGCTTTCCTGCCTCAACCCTCGCCTGGAGCACGCTGGCCCCGTCGATCGTACTGTCCGGGCGGGCAAAATATACGAATTCGAATATGCAAAGCCTGGATTCGCCGGGAGTCTCGGTCTGAATCGACGTGATCCCGTCCTCGCCGATAAGTACGATTTCCCCAGGTCTTACATCCCTTACGAACTCCGCTCCGACCGAATCAAAGGCGCAGGATTCGGAGGCAAGAAGATATGAATTGTCAAGCCTTCCGATGCAGAGCGGCCGGATGCCGAGAGGGTCCCTTATTCCTACAAGCCTTTTCGGAGTTATGATTACAAGAGCGTAGGAGCCTTTTATGTCATGCATCACCTTTACAAGCGTGTCCTCGATATTGTCGCTTCCGACCCTGTATCTCGATATAAGGTTCACAATTACTTCCGTGTCGCTCGTGGTCTGGAATATCGCGCCGTTTTCCTCCATCCCGGCTCTGAGCTCGGCGGCGTTGATCAGGTTGCCGTTGTGCGCCAGCGCGATCTGCCCGATCTTATATTTGACGACCATGGGCTGGGCGTTTTCCCTGAGGCTCGCCCCGGTCGTGGAATATCTGACATGGCCTATAGCTATGCGCCCCTTTAAATGATTCAGCACCACATCGTTGAATATTTCGGGCACCAGGCCCATATCCTTGTGGTGCAGTATGATCCCTTCGTCGTTTACCGCTATGCCCGCGCTCTCCTGTCCCCTGTGCTGCAGGGCGTACAGTCCGTGATAGGTTACACGGGCGACGTCGTGGCGGTCCTTATTGTATATGCCGAATACTCCGCATTCTTCCTTCAACTTTCCGAACATTATATCCTGATCTGGCATTCGTATCCCTTCTTCCATCGGGCAGAAAGCTTTCAGAGCACTTCTCCCGCAAGCTTTTTCTGCAGTTCTGCGTTCTTTTCGTCTACTTTTGCGGCAAGCTTTTTTTTGTAAATCTTCATCCGCTCCCTCAGGGCGGGATAGGCGGTCGACAATATCTGGACAGCCAGCAGGGCGGCGTTTTCTGAGCCGTCTATAGCCACTGTGGCAACCGGTATGCCCGAGGGCATCTGCACTATGGAGAGCAGGGAATCCAGGCCGTCCATGGTGGAGGACTTGATCGGTATCCCTATAACAGGCAGGGGGGTATATGCCGCCAGTACTCCCGGAAGGTGAGCCGCCTTTCCCGCCGCCGCGATTATAACGCCTATGCCGTTTTCTTCGGCGCTTCCGGCAAATTCCGCGGCCCTCAGGGGCGTCCTGTGCGCGGAGCATACGGAGACGTCAACGGCAATGCCGAATTCCTTGAGAATTTTGATGCACCTCTCAAGTACCGGAAAATCCGAATCGCTCCCCA
>JAEZJL010000327.1 GCA_023415815.1 Bacillota bacterium
GTAATAATAGCCGTCCTTGGTGCTGCTGCATTCGGGGTAATCGGACCTTTCCCAGCGGCTCACCATGCCGATTTCGCTGTCGGTCAGGTTGAAGTACTGGTAAGTAAGCATGTTTTCTCCGCTTTTCATCACGGGGTCGTCAAAGGTGACGTCCAGGTGGTACCAGTCGCCGTCCACCCTGACAAGATTCCAGGCATGTCCCGTCCAGCTGCCGCTCTCCGAGGTTTCGCCGCTTATCACCCGGCATTCCACTCCCGACAGATCGCACAGCAGCTTCATGGCTTCCGAATAGCCCTGGCACACGGCTATTCCTTTGAAAAGGCAGCCGTATGCCGTATAGGAATCCTCCGGAAAAGTTCCCGAATCATAATTTTCGGTGTCATACCGTGCGTTGCTTATTATGTAATCGTGGAGCAGCTTTTCCTTGTCGTAATCCGGTATTTCATGCCCGATCAGGCCGGAAACGATCTGTCTTGCCCTGTCAAGCGCCTTTGCGGCCTTGTCTCTTCTTGAATCGAATTCTTCCTTTGAAAATCTGTAGCTTACCGTGACAGTAAGCGCAGAGCCGTTAACGCCGTATTTCAGAGAGCTTATGAAGCTGTCTACGTCCGTAATTTCTTCAACAGCCTTATATGCTCTCTCATATGCCGCCTTGAAATCCTTGTAGACATCACCGGTGTATTTTACGATGTCAACCTTGAACTGACGCTGGTTGCGATAGAAAAACTTGCGCATTATAAGGAAGAGGTCATTGCTGTCCTCCGCGGCATAACCGTATTTTCCCGTCTCCGGCGAGTAGCTTTCGATATTCCCCAGCTCGTTCCTCAAGTCGTAAGTATATAGTCCGAGCCTTGCGGCGGCAGGTTCGTAGATGACCCCGTCCTCAGAGGCCAGCCTGTCCAGCAGCGTCCTGTCCGACGCTTTCAGCCTGGCATTGAGGGCATTATAGGAAATACCGACCAGATCGTTTCTGAGAAATGTGCTTTTTGTCTTGAGCCCGGAAGCTTCGTATTGGGTCAGCAGACCGACCTGTACGGCTTTATCGATCGAGTTCCCGAAGTCGAAGCCGTCTTTTTTGTCGTCATAACCCAGAGCCCGCAACATAAAAGCGGTATACTGTGATGCCGAAACGGGCGCGCCGGAGCCGAAATTACCATCCCCAACGCCTGCCGCCAGGCCGCTGCGGTATATATAGCCGATATAATCGTCCGCCCATGCAGGCACATCCTTGAAAGGATGCGTATAACCTGCCTGGAGCGCCTGATTTTCCCTGCCGAGCAGACGTACAAGCATGACCGCTCCATCCAGTCTTGTAGCGGCGCGCCCCAGATCAAACCCATTGTCCGAACCGCTCAGCAGGCCCAGTATTTTCAGATCTGCCGCCTTTTCATAGTTTGAATAGCCTGATGCATGCGATGTGCAAGGCAGCGCTGTAAAGACAAGTACGGTTATTAATACGGCGGCCGCGGTGGAGGCAGCCTTCTTCATCTGATGTTTACCTCCGGTTTTGCCGTGCCTTTATTCTTATAATATAAAAATTTTCATGAATTATACGGCATATAAAGATTATACCAATCACAGGACCAGTTGGCAATAAATGGAGGCACAAGCCGGAGGTTCCCGATATTAAGTTTTTATTACAAACCGGATTATATAGAAAGAATGACAGGTTACCCTGCCATTCCGTACTATGGACCTTTTTTCAGGTTGCCGCCCGCCGGCGCACGGCGGGACTATTCCTTGCAGTAGCCGAAGCCGTCACCGAAGATACCCGGGAATATTAGCAGTATAACTATAATGATGACTATGATCCAGATCCATTGGCCTCCGAACCCTAAGAATCCGCCTCTTTCTTCCTCTGCCATTTTCTCCACTCCTTTCAAACCCGCTTGAAAACTTTACCGATGTCATATATTATTCAAAAGGTATATCTAGTGTTACTACGCCCTCGCATGGAAATTCAAAGCCACCCGACGGGTGGCCTTTCTTTAGCAGTAATGTAATTATTCAGGTTTCATATCATGCCCAGTGTCCAGCAGGATGCTCAGCATTCTCCCCACGGGTTGAAGAACAGGAGCAGGAACAGAATTATGAAGAACAGAATCGCACAATTGTCACCTAAAAAACCACCGCATCTTTCTGCCATAACAGAGGCCTCCTTTCGATTTGAGAGTTGACATAAATTTTGTTTTGCTACTTTTAATTTATTCTTCTTGTGTGGAAAGTGTTACATTTCAATATAATCTTTCGATGAAAGCCTTCACCACGCTATCAAAGGGCATTGAGCCTATCTGGTCCATCAGCTTATCCATTTGTGTCTTCCTCCTCAGGGAACCGGTGAGCACGATTTCGACGTTTTGATTCCTGTCGACGAGCACCGATTCAACCTTTAGTGCGTTTCCCAGAATCCCGGCAATCACAAGCGCCTGCTCCGGTGTTATGGGAGGCGCCTTGCCGCCGTCATTGGCTCCGCTTGTTTTTCCGCTGTCCGCGCCCGGGCTATGGCCGCTGAATCGGGACAGTACATCCTGCACCATATCATGCAGATTCTCGTCTGAAAACACCTGATTACCTCCCTGCTGAAGATTACCATTCAGGAAGGCGCTATTATCACTTCCGGTGCAAGCTGTGACGGAGCGGCCCTACCGGTGCCAAAAATGAAAACCAATAAAACAACTATTATCGTTAAGATATTGACTTTGAAGTTTTCCGGCAATGGCATGTCGCTCACCCGATTCATTCACTCATATTCCCGTATTAGTATTATATTAATTATCCATGGGTCTGTTACAATTTCAGGCCTGTAAACCGAAGAAGAAGTAAAAATTATGATTGAATCCCTTTTGTTGAAATGCTTCCGAAAACAGGAAGGTTGTTGTATAATATTGTCCTGGGGGTGTTTTCATGAATTTCGTACCCGGCATGGTCGTAACCGTACGCCATTATTCCCTGTTGAATGTTTTCAAGAGCGTGGTTCTTGATGTCAGGGACCGCTTTGTCACTTTGAAGCTGACCAGGGAATTTTCCGTCACCCGTTTTCTGGTCGGAGACCCCCTTGTAGTCGCATATATTGAGGGCGAAGCGATCAAAATAGTCGGCGGCCGGCTGACCGCTCTGCATCCTGAGACAGAACAGCTTGAGTTTAAAGTGGATGTGGCCGAAAGCGAAGCGAGCAACCGGCTGTATGAGAGATACCCGGTTTCGCAATATGCGGATATCCGTCTAATCGATACCGGAAGGAAGTTTCAGGCCCTGATAAAGGATATCAGCAACTACGGCATGCTCATATTGACGAAGGAAAGTCTTTATAAAGGCCAGAAGATTGATATAGATATTTTTCTGCTCAGGGATATTATGTCCTTGAAGGCTGAGGTAGTCAGGATCCATACCGGGAAGGTATATATGGAGTATGGTCTGAAAATACTGCACAGAGGCCCTGTTGTGTACAACCGTATTATAAATTATGTAAAGAAGTCCCAGGAAGAGCACGCCGTAAGGTTTAATAAGGAATAGTCTATTTAAAGTAAAATCTAAAATTATTATTAATATAGTCTAAAGGTCATGGGGCTCTCCAGCCTTAATCCGCTGTAACTCAGCCGCCCAAAAAGGTCGGATGCCTATGGGCGCCGGTTTTCCGCCATTGTCCCCCATTAAATAATGTTGAAAATAAATATTATTTGACAGAATATGTATTATTATATATAATATTACACATTATAGTAATTTTACATATCATGGGCGCGTTGAATATTTATACCAAACACAGCCCGAGGGGAGTGAAGTATCTGGGAAAGCTCAGTCTGGTCCTTGCCGACGCCGACCGGGACTATATAGGAAGCCTGTCTGATTATTTTGTAAAGCATCATGCTCAAAGCTTTGACATACATACCTTTACCTGTGTGGAAAGCCTGAAGGGATTTTTCTCCGGTGGTACAATAAGGGCGAATATAATTGTTGCCGGTCCCGGATTCATTGATGCAGGTATTCCCGAAGGCAGCACGGATGTGAGAATCCTGCTTGACGACGGGAAGGCTGGCGCCTGCCCTGGCGGACTAAATGCTATAAACAGGTACCAGCATGTAGAGAAACTGATAACAGCGGTATATGGCATGTATTCCGATAAAGGCGCAGCAGACCGTTTTACTCCAGGAAGGAGCGGCACGCTGATCACAGCCTTTATTTCTCCGGCGGGAGGCGCGGGAAAGAGCGTTATATCGGCAGGCTGCAGCCTGCTGTGCGCCAGGCGCGGCCTTAAGGCCTTTTACCTGAGCCTTGAAGATTTAAGCTCTTCGGGACTTTATTTCAGAGGCGGTTCGGACCAGAGTTTTTCAAATGTCATCTATTATCTTAAAGACAAAGCCGGGGCTCCCGGTATAAAGTTCGCCGGGGCAAGATGCGCGGATGCTTCCAGCGGAGTGCACTTTTTTCTTCCGCCGGAAAGTCCGACGGAGATGTCCTGCCTCCTGCCGGAGGACATAAAAACGCTTCTGGACAGCTTTCGGCTGAGCGGAGTCTACGACGCCGTTTTTGTAGACATGCCGGGAGGATTGGATGAACGCGGTATTGCCGTCCTGAATGCCGCCGACAGCGTAGTGTGCGTCTACGGATCGGACGGCGCTTCGAGATTTAAAAGCCGTTTTTTTCAGGAAGAGCTCGAACGGCTGAAACACAGGCATGTGCCCGGATTGGCGGAGAAAACCATTTATGTGCTCAATGACAGCAGGGGCCTGGGTCTGGACAGCGCTTTTACCATTGCGGGCAGAAGGCCCGCCGTGCTGATCGGAGAATGCAGGGCATTGAAAAATGCGGCGGCGGGAGAGCTTGACCTGCTGGACTGCGGAGTGGATTTCACTTCCGCTTTAAGCGCGCTCCTCAAAAAAATAAATAGTGAGTGGGCTGTGCGAATCTGCGGGCAGTCAGGAGGGGAAATGCTTGAAGCATGACCGGCATCCTGTAAAAAACGAGCTTATAAGAGAAATAAGGAGCTCCATCAGCGAGAGTGTCGACCTGCGCAGGGACACATCGGATGAAGAAATCAGTGAAATGATCATGAAGGCGGTCTTCGCGCGCTCCAGGGAGAATTATCTGGACATGGATGAAAAGCGGGAGATCGCGGAAACGGTTTTCAACTCGATGAGGCGGCTTGACGTACTGCAGCCGATTATGGAGGATAAAAGCATTTCCGAGGTAATGATCAACGGTCCGGAAAATGTTTTTATAGAAAGAAGCGGCCGCGTATCCCGCTCGGACATCAGGTTCGAAAGCAGTGAAAAGCTTGAGGATATAATACAGAATATCGTTTCCAGGACAAACAGGACGGTCAATGAAGCTTCGCCGATCGTCGATGTACGGCTTTCCGACGGCTCAAGGGTGAACATAGTGCTGAAGCCCGCAGCTATTGACGGGCCTATCATGACGATAAGGAAATTCCCCGAAAGCCCCATGACCATGCGGCAGCTGATTGACCTCGAAGCTCTGACGGAAGAGGCGGCGGATACTCTTGAAAGACTCGTGAAAGCCAGATACAACATTTTTATTTGCGGTGGGACAGGCTCGGGGAAGACAACCTTTCTGAATGCGCTTTCCGGCTTCATACCCGCAGATGAGAGGATCATCACCATCGAGGATTCGGCGGAGCTCCGGATAAACGGCGTGGAAAATCTGGTGAGGCTGGAAACAAGGAACGCAAACATGGAGGGCAAGGGCCAGATCACCATACGGGATTTGATAAGGACGTCCCTGAGAATGAGGCCCGAGCGGATAATCGTGGGAGAGGTCAGGGGGGCTGAAGCGCTTGACATGCTGCAGGCTATGAATACAGGCCACGACGGCTCGCTGTCCAACGGCCATGCGAATTCCCCTTCCGACATGCTTTCAAGGCTTGAAACGATGGTGCTCGGCGGAGCCGCCCTCCCGCTTGAAGCAGTCCGCCGGCAGATCGCCTCCGCCATAGACATTGTCGTACACCTGTCCCGGCTCCGGGACAGATCCAGGAGGGTGCTTGATATTTCCCAGGTGGCCGGCTATACGGACGGGCGGATTCTCATGAGCAGGCTTTTTGAGTTTCTTGAGACCGGGGAAGGTCCGGAGGGCAGAGTGACGGGGTCGCTGAAAAGGACAGAAAATACGCTATTACGTACGGATAAGCTTAAAATGGCCGGATTACAGGGTATCTGAGGAGGTGGGACAATGGCCGGCGGGAATATGATTTCAGGGAACAGTACGGCAGACAATGGCAGGACGGCGATGGACTACAGCCTCTATGTGATGAGTGCTCCGGAGAGGATATTCTACATATCTATCGCTGCTCTTGCCGTATTTGCGGCCGCATTTGTATTTTACAGGAGCCTACTTCTTTCAGCGCTGCTCGTCCCGCTTGCGCTTTTTTACCCCAGGCTTAAAACCGCCGACCTGATGGAGAGAAGAAAGAGGGAACTGAACATACAGTTTAAGGACATGCTCTATTCGCTCTCGTCTTCGATCTCCGCAGGCAGGTCGGTTGAGGCCTCCTTCAGGGACGTCCTGAGAGACCTGTCCGTTATGTACCCGGACCCGCGCTCGCTTATCATCACCGAAGTAGGGTTTATAATACGCAGGCTCGAAATGAATGAGACTATAGAGGCCGTACTTTCCGACTTTGCCGTAAGGGCCGGACTAGAGGATGTGAACAATTTCGTGGATGTCTTCATTACCTGCAAACGCAGCGGGGGCAATATCATCGAGGTCATCAGGAACTCCTCCTCCATTATCAGCGACAAGATTGAGGTCAGGCAGGAAATCGACACACTGCTTGCCCAGAGAAAATTCGAACAGAAGGTACTGAATCTTGTACCTCTGTTTATGATAGCGCTGCTTTCGGTCAGCGCGGCCGATTATATCGGACCGGTTTTTACAACCGCTGCGGGGAGACTGGCCATGACCGGGGCTATTTTTCTTCTGGCAGCCGCCTGGTTTATATCAAAAAGGATTACCGACATCAGGATATGAGGCAGTAGGTGGAATGAAAGGGGGAAGGCATATGATTGTGTTTCTGGCGCTTGCAGGGATAATTGCCATCCTGTTTGCGGTTTCTTCAAATAAGTATAGGGATGTGGCAGAAGCGCCGGATATCAGGATGAACGGGTTTAAGGTTTTTTTCCCCGTTGGGCTGCTGTTGCTTGAGCTCTTCCGGTACGGCTACACGACTTCGTACGACAGAAGGCTCCTGGCTGCGATTACAGAGGTCTCGGGCGGAAAGCAGGCCTTATTGCTTCTCAAGCTGCATTGGAGCAAAAAAGTAGTAATGCTGCTGGGGGGAGCGCTGTTTGCCTCCTTGGTAGGAGCTCTTTCAAAGCCCGACGCCGGCTACGCCGTATTCTGTGTGCTGCTGCTGGCAGGAACCGCCTGGCTGCCCGACCGCGAGCTTTTTGAAAGGGTTAAAAGGAGAAGGCTCGCAATACAGCTGGAGTTTCCCGATTTTATTAACAAGCTGACTCTGCTTATCAACGCCGGTCTGCCTATAATCAGGGCCTGGGAGAGAATTGCTGCGGAAACGAGGAAGGAGACGCCGTTATATATGGAATTGAAGCTCACGCTCCAGGATATAAAAGCCGGAAAACCCGAACACAGGGCCTACGAGGAGTTTGCCAAAAGATGCAGGACACATGAGGTCACAAGATTTATAACAGTGATACTTCAGAATGTACGCAAAGGTGATTCCGAGCTGGTACCGATATTGAGGGTATTTGCGAACGACTGCTGGGAGCTTCGGAAAAGCATTGCAAAAAGATATGGAGAGGAAGCCTCTACAAAAATGCTTCTCCCGATGATGCTGATGTTCATAGCGATTTTACTTATTGTGGGTACGCCGGCGGTGCTGGCGCTCAGAAACATATAAATTTTATCAATAACGGATAGGGAGGAAAAGATCTTGAAGGATTTATTTGTAAGATTTATCAAGGAAGAGGATGGCGTAGGGACAGTGGAAATCGTGGTCATAATAGCCGTACTGGTGGGCATTGCCTTGATTTTCAGGGACGCTATCATCAAGTTTGTCACTGATGTCATGAAGAGCGTATTTGCGGACGACACAATAAAAGAAGATGTGGGCAGCGGCAATATCAGGGATAATAATCAGGTGAATTGATGGTTGCAGGAATCAATTTCTGAAGGAGGGGTGGAAATGCCTTCGGCAGTTCAGGGAAAGGTGACGGCGGCATATGAAAGCTCGGCTTCCTGCAGCTTTATGGTTATTAAGGCCGACACCGGGGCGGAGATTCTGGAATACCAGGTTTCCATGCTTGAATTCAACAGGCCGGAATATTTACTTTTCATGGGTATAAAGCGGGAAAACGGGATAGCGCATTTCTATTATGATATAACCTCAAAGCTGCCGCTCGATTTCCTGTTGAAACGTAAAAAACTGAAGAGGAATGAATTTGTCAGGCTGCTGGACCACATTGCAAGACCGCTTGCAGAATGCGACGGATATCTTCTGAAGGACACCTGCTTTCTGCTTGACGCCCGTTATATATATATTGATCCGGAAAGCCTTAAGGTCTCCCTGGCATACATTCCTGTCAGGTCCCGGGGGGACATGGCGGAGACCTTTAAAAGCTTTATGGCGGACCTGATCCTGCACCACGCCAGTATCGAGGAAGCGGGAAGCGACAATTTTCTACAGAGGATTCTTGGCTTTGTGAAGAGGGATATTTTCAATACCAGGGACCTCCTGGGGCTGCTAGAGGAGCTTGTATACCAGCCTCAAATGCCGCAAATGCAGCGTGAAGCTCTCAATATACCTGCAGCAGGCAGGAATGAAGCTGCGGAGCGGGACGAAAAAGCGGCGGTCGTCAAAAAAGACCTGAAGCTGCCGCGGCTTCCGGCGGCAGTGATATCCCAGGTACTGATGGCGGCTGCAATATTGTCGTGCAAAAGGTTTTTTGACGGGATGCCGGGCAATGCAAACGTCACTTATGGGGCGATTGTATTGATTGTACTTGCAGTTGATGTGCTGCTTTTTAAAAGATTATTCTTTACCAATCCCCCGGGGAAGGTAC
This sequence comes from Bacillota bacterium, assembly GCA_023415815.1. Taxonomy (GTDB): domain Bacteria; phylum Bacillota; class Clostridia; order Acetivibrionales; family DTU013; genus JAEZJL01. The sequence continues at coordinate 9,039 of JAEZJL010000327.1, forward strand.
CAAAAGCTCAGAAAAAAATACCGGAAGGAGAGGCTTTTGCAAAAATCAATGAAAGCTTCGAGGCGAGCAGACCGCTCCTCTTGCCTCCCACAGGAGCCAGGCTGCCCGCGCAGGGTAAAACCGAGCTCCTGGGAAACAAAAAGCCGGACTTTCCCACTCTAAGGAGCAGGAATTCCCAGGAATTTGAGGAAATAGTAATAGACAGGGCGGATTTCATTATAGGAAGGCTGCAAGGTCAAGCTGATTACGTCTGCAATAATAATGCGATAGGCAAGATGCACGCTATGATAAGCACAAGGGGCGCCAACCTGTTTATCAGGGATCTGAATTCCGTCAACGGAACGTTTGTGAACGGCTGCCGCATCGAAAGCAACAAAGACGTGGAGGTCAAAGACAATGACTGCATTACGCTCGCAAACTGCGAGTATGTGCTTATTAATAAATAAAAACAGGACTTATACAATGAAATAGCCGTTTAGCTTGTATTTAAGAATTGAGGAAGGGTGTTTATTTTTTATGAAAAAAACATTTGCAAGTGCGCTTATGCTGATCACGATTTTATTTGCTACCGTTGTCCCGGCCCACGCTGCTGCTCCGGATTATAAATCTCCGGCAAAGCCCATTAAGGTATTCGTAGAAGGCGAGGAAAAGCCCTTGACGCTGCCTATACTGGAGAACAAAGGCAGAACCTTATATCCTTTTAAACAACTCATGCAGCTGCTTGGCGCAAAAGTTGACTGGGACGAAGTTAAAAAGGAAGCCTCTGCCACAAAGAACGATACTACTGTAGCATTTGTGATCGGTAAGGATAGCTATAGCGTCAACGGGGAGACGAAGAAGATGGAGACGGCCGCTGTGGTTGATAAAGCCTCAAGCAGCACGTACATACCCATACGCTATGCAGCGGAAGCACTGGGGTATACCGTCGATTGGCTTGTGTGCGGGGAGAGCAATGAGTTATGGGTGTCTAAGGAGTACAAATTTACTAGGGATGATGCAAAATTAATGATAGACGGGAAGCTAATTGAGTTTCCGAAAGATGTGCTGCCGATTAGTCATGGACCGCTGTATGTTCCACTAGATTATACAATCAAATGGATGGGTGGCAATGTAATATATGATAAAAAGACACAGATGATTACAGTAAAAAAAGGAAGTACTGTCTTTAAAATAAAAGTTGGGAGCGTAGATATAGTAAAGGGTGGTAATACATGGCTGTCCGACCATGAAACGATATCAAAAAATGGTGTCATATATATATCTGTAATTAATTTGGCCTCTGGAATTGATAAAAACTATAGATTTGATATAGATACTGATACGCTTGTGGTTGAAGATAAAAAAACAGTATATGCTAAGGTTTTTCTTGATGACAAAGAGATAATTTTCCCGGACAATATAAAGCCCTACGTTGCGTATGACGAAACCTATATGCCTGTGTTGCTCCCTGTAGAGTTTATTACGCAGTATCTTGGAGGTAAATCAAAATGGGACGCTAAAAGCCACGTTCTTGAAATAACATACAAAGGACACCTAATAACACAAAAAATCGATAGTTATGCTGCATATGTTGATGGTAATAAGGTGAGTACAAGTAATAGAATTATTGTTAAAAACGGAATTGTATATATGGCCGCTATTGATTATACCTTTGTCGTTTTTCAAAAATCGGAAAATAAAAATTTCGAAGCAATAAGAGAAGATGAATTTACCGTGGTGATATATACTAAGGATTATTTTGAAAAGACGAAAGGTAGTGAGAGGGAATGGTAAAACCTGTTGCTAAAATATTAACTTCTGTTATATTTATTTTTATTATAGTTTTAATAATGAATATACAGGATGTTTATGCGGCATTTAACGTACAAACTATATTAAGGGACGGCAAATACTACCTTACATTTGAAACGCGAGTAAAAACCGCCACTACTGGCACGAAGTATAAGACATTGGGATTTACTGCTTTCTGGCCTGATTTAAGTATGAACACAAGAATTTATATGCCAGAAAAATGGCATACTGGTTCAAACGGTATAACCACTACATATTTTGAAGTTCCTATAACCGGTACAGGCAATACGGTTATGCAGAGGTTTATAGATAAATACGATGAAAAGAGCGATTATTTTATAACAGCTTTTAGTGAGGGAAACTTAAGATTTCCGCTCAATGCCATAATGACAATAACCGAAGGTGCTAATGATCAACCACTCGGATCTATAAATGAAAAAGGCGAACCAACAGGAGAAGTATACTTTACATTTGAAAGTATTAGTAAAGCCCGCGATTGGGCAAAACCTAGTGAATTGAAACAATATTATCCCGTTTGGTGTGATATACCCCCGCAGCCTATTCCGGAGGAAAACCTTACCCCTCCAACAGCCGTTATATCAAGAGATGGAACTGAAGTTGTCGAAAGCACATCCTATAAGATGGGGCAGACCGTTGACCTTTCAGGCACTTCATCAAAGTTCCCGGAATGCGCCGAAAAGAGATATTTCGATTGGAAATATCGGAAAAAGGGGACATCCTCTTATACATTGCTTGATAGCGGCCAAGAAAAATCCAGTCCACACTTTCCGGCGCTTTTAGAAGGACAATACGATGTAGTGCTAACGGTAAAGTATGGTATAGGGAATGCCGTATATAACAACCTTGCACACTCCAAAACAATCACCCTCAACATCCTCCAAGACACAAAGGACGCATATGTCACAGCTGAGGCAACGGCCAGCCCGTCAAAAATAGCCTTCGCGGAAAGCGACATTCCTGTGAAGGTGACAGTGAAGGGCACTCTATCAAACTTTATGGATGTATCCCGTATAAGCTATTGGACCCTATACGCCAGGAAGGACGGCACGCCATCTGAGCTGCAAAGTGCAAATTCAGCCGCCGGCCTTACAGGTCAGGCGGTTTTTAATTTTACGATACCGGTCGAAAAGCTCAATAACAGGGACAGCTTTACGCAGACGTTCGTCTGCAGGGCGACGGTGTTCTTCAAAGACGGGACAAGCGCGACCGATGAGGCGAGCTGCCACACCAGCGTACTGAGGGTAAAGGAAATGAGCCCGCCTGTGGCTGTTCTTTCCTGCCCATCGTCGGTAAAGGCGGGGAGCAACGTATCAATATCCGGCGCGGCCTCCTACGACAAGGATGGGGAGATCGTCGAATATTACTGGGAAACCTTCGGGGCGGAAGGGACTATCACCGGCAAATTCGGGAACGTCTGCTACATGAATGAGGGCATCTATAACGTACAGCTCGGCGTCGAGGACAACGATGGCAACGGAGATGTCGTTTCAAAGCAGATTACAGTCATGCCGCCTTCACCGACAGCGGTAATCAAAATAAGCGGCAGGCAGAAGGTGGACCGGGTAGTCACAATAGATTCATCCAAAAGCAGCAGCCCCGAGCGCTTTCCTCTAGTGCCGTCTAAAACAAGGTGGACGATTACGCCGGTGGGCAGCGGGGCCACAGGCAACATGCACCTGGTCAATTCCTATGATGCAGCCGGGGCCCCCTGGGGCGTGCCTTACCTGGCTTCCCTCCTGGACGGGGCCGCAAGCAAGCCCCTGGTGTTCAAAAACAAAGGCGAATACCTGATAACGCTTACCGTAGAGAATACGAAGGGCCTGAAGGACACGACCACGGCTACGGTGTTCATTAACGAGGATATCCCGCCGGTGATCGATTACGACCTGTATATGACCCCCAGGATTTACAATCCTGATGGTACGGCGAACGGCTATCAGAACGTTTTATTTGAGCGCAATGAAATAACGGGAAAGAGTTCGGTCATTTTCACCGTTTCAAGGGATAATTACAACGACAGCGTGAACAGGATAAACGACCATTTCAATTCGACGGCTATTTCGGAAGCAAGCATTGCCGACTTCCTGGCCAGAAATCCGGATATTAAACGGGCTTACTCCTATGCCCCCCTGTATGCAAAGCTTATCATAACGGACAAGTCATATTCCCCTGACGGCGGGTATCTGCAAAGGCGCAAGGTATGGGTTTACTATGACGCCGATAACAACGGCTCCTTTTATGACCCCTGGGATTACATCATACTGCTCCAGGACCTTCAGGGCAGAACTACAATTGAAAGGAATAAGACCATCGAATACCTGTGCACCGAGACGGTCGGCAAGTACAAGGTGGAAATGGAGATTTCCGAGGGGTGGGAGGAATGATGAAAAGCAGGATTTCATCGATATTGATTACTGTTTTGATATTGTTTGCATGTGCTTATCACGCATACGGAGACAGCAAAATAACTAACTTTGACGCAAAATCGATAAATTCGGCCGGTTTATCCGACGAAGTGAAAAAACGCGACGCCGTCAATTATGCGCCGTATGAGAGCTTCAGCATGACGAAAAGGAAAAAGGTAGACCTGACCGTGCTGACCGATTACTCAGGCGCAAAGCTGAATGACCCGATTGCGAGGATCAATAACCTGAAGGCCAGCCTCAATTCAAAAAACGTAGACCTTTCGGTAAATGTCATAGGCGCTGAGAGTGCGTTTAAAATAGGTGACCAGACAAAGACAGTCCCATACTTCTCTAACAGTGGCGTCGGATTTATGGAAGAAGATTACGCATACGTAAATAGTGATAATATATTTGTAGTAGACCCGTATCGAGGCGACGGGTTGGGCCCTTACCAGATGGTTATGAACGTAGAGGACGTGAAGGATGTCAACCAGGTTTTAGCATTTGATTTTAACATACCGTCGATACCATCAGGACAGTGGAAAGACTCGTATTGTTACCTCGTAAAAACTTATGACGGGCTTTTATATAGGGTTGATTCGGATTATTTTAATTATACATACTCACCCGAAGCTTATACGAAAAAAACCCTTATTAAAAGCGGTGTTAAATCAATCGGTGGTAGTGGATTATACATTGACTCAAATAACAAATTGTACCAATACATAAGATACAGTCTTGAGTATAGAAGGTATATGCTTAATACCGATACCGCGCCTATAGCAGAAAATATTGTGCAAGCATATGGTTCTTTAGATAGTTATGGGTTTAATGAGCACATATCCTCAAACCAATATACAGGCACGTTACAGACCACTTATAGAGCTTTTGGGTATTTAACCACTGGTAATACGCTATATGGCGTTGTAGTAAAATATTACGGATATGCAAAAAGGTATAGCGGCGATTCAATTCAGCCGGAATATAAGGAGATGAGGACCTATAAAATAGCCGACAATGTATTGTCGGCCGATTTTACACAGAATATTTTTACATATGTAAAGACCGATGGGAGTTTATGGAGTGGAGTGTTGGACAATACCGAGGGTTCCGGGCTTACACTGTCTCCCACACCGATATTATATAATGTGTCCCGTGTCAAATTGCATCCTACTGATTCCGGTTCATCAAGATTTGTTATCACGAATGATAATACTTTTTATCAGGTAGATTATAATGGCGCAGGAGCTTTTATAGCCACCGCTATAAGCGCAAATGTCAAGGATGCCGACGGCAATGGCAGGTCGTATCTTATAATGCACACCAACGGAAAGTTTGAAGTTATATATGCATATAACAGTTCGACCGGGCCAATAGACACTCAATACGAAATAAGATATGCACAGCCCCTGGATATTGCCGAAATAAGGTATTCTCACGCGACAGGTAACGGAGGGTGCAGTTATGTAGTGATATTAAAGGATGGTCGTATTATTGACGCCGAATACCGCGAAGGAAATGTTTATGCAAGGAAGCCATGGGATGAAGCTTTCTTTGATATGGGTGGAGTCAATACAAGGTATTATGGTCATTACGAATACGTTAATGGAGTGAATATTAATTACATTACTCCGCTACCACCAGATAGTAACCTGTATCTGTCGGGTGTGCTTATCCCCTCCACTTCCATATACTCCGTAAACACCGGCGGCGTAGCCGGGGTCACGCCGAGGCCTGATTCAGACAGATACTTTATATGCCTTGCCGACGGCATGGGCAATGATTACCGGGGCGGCCTAGGCTCTTACTTCTCGTTCGGAAATATGAACAAGGCCCTCATGACCTATCTGATTCAAAACAGGTATTCGGTTTATGCCGTGACAAACCCGCAGGCTTATGATTATATCCTTCCGGACCTGGGCAAGCAGGAGGTCAGTATCCGGCAGC
>JAEZJL010000414.1 GCA_023415815.1 Bacillota bacterium
CCTTTCCCCTGTCCGACGGTATCCGTATCCGTCCTTTGATTACCAGCAGGATGATCAGCCCATAGACCATAAGATAGATAAAGGTATATGACAGCATCCCGGAGCCATAGCCATCCTTACCGCCGGCAGCCGGTCCGGCGCTGTCTGCGCTTTCCTGAGCCTTATCGGCAAACAGCTTTACCGCATCGGTCCCGGCCGGAAGACGTCCGACCTTTTCAACCGATATGTCGTCGAACCATGCCCTGCCGGTATTGATTCTGCCGTAACCTCCAAGCCCCAGGGTCAGGATGAATTTATCCTGATCCGCGCCGGTCTGCGCATAAAGCTCGACATATTCCCATTTCCCGCTGGTGCCCTTTATATCCCTTGAGGTGTCGAGTATGCCTTCAACCGATAGATTTGCCCCCTTGCTCCCGTCGCCGTTCCCGGCGTCTTCGGTCCTGATCCAGCAGGACAGCTTATAATAGGAGTTTTTGGCGGCCTTTATCTCCTGCGTGACCCGGGAGTCGTTGGGCGAGCTGTTGATTATCAGCATGCTTCTATCCCCGGAGTGCCTTACACTGCCGTCCAGCCGGAATTCTGAGGCCCCCGCCTTTTTATCCCAGGGGGAATTGTCCCAGGCCGCCGCTTTTTCCTCCGACCCGTCCTCAAAGCCGGGGTTTGAGACAAGATTTGCACTCTCCGCGTATGCGGCGGAACCGGAAAATATCAATATTAAAATGATTGCCACGATCAGTTTTTTACTCAATTTTCAACCCCCGGGTTCTTGGCTTCAGGCTTATCCGCCTCTTTATTTCTGCCGTCTCCGCCTTCGATTTCTTCGTCGGCTTCGATTTCCTCATCGGGATACTCTTCGTCGTATTCTTCCGGCTCCCCGCCGGCCGCAGCCTGTCCCGCAGGCCTTAAGGTGTGTCCGAATGCCAGGTAGAAAACCAGTCCGATGATGAAAACGACGGCGATCACCAGTACCCAGAAGGTGTCGCTCATTTCCCCTCCGGCTTTCCCGCTGCCGCCTTCGGCCTGTGCGGCTTCCTTATTTTCTATATTTCCTATGACCGATACGATGGCTCCGTCAGGAATTTTGTCCACAATCTCGACCCTGACGTCGTCAAAGGAGGCCCTGCCTTTGCTCAGAGCACCGTAGCCGCCGACGCCGACAGTAATGTTGATGCTCTCTATGCCGTCGCCTACCTTCGCATACATCTCCACATATTCCCACTTGCCGTTGGTGCCCCTGATCTCCCTGGACGTCTCAAGGTGGCTGCCTATCGAAAGGTTTGCCCCCTTTCCCTCCTGTCCCACTCCCTCAGTCCTTATATAGCAGGAAAGCTTGTAGCTTGTATCCGGCTTTACCTTGATCGCCTGCAAATACCTGCTGTCGTTTTCAACATTATTGATTACCGTGGCAAATTTCCCGCCGGAGTGGGCGTCCCCGTCCTCAAGCTTGAATTCGGCAGCCCCGGCGTCCTTGTTATATGCTTCGTGTATCCATGCGCCCTCATTTGCGGAATCCCCTTCTTCAAATGAGGGGTTTTCCAGAACATTGCCCTCGTCGGCAGCCATCACCGGAAAAGCGGAGAAAATAACCATCAACAGCGCAAGGATTAAAACCGGTTTTTTAATCAATACAATTGCCCCCTTTTAGTTATCACGATAAAAATATCAATGGGTCCTGTATATTTTTATATTGCCTTCCCCATTGCTGAACACCAGCCTGAAGGTCTCCGAAATCAATTCCTCATTGAGCTCATAGTCCTTCGAGTCCCTGTTCCCGTCGTCTACGGCGATGTAGCTTATGTTGTTTTCCTTTACAAGCTGCTTCAGGGCCGCAGCGTCCGTCCCGCCATAAATTCTTCTCTGGATGTCTTCCCGTCCCCTGGTATTGTATCCCGCGGACCAGGCAAAGTAGGGCCAGCCGTAAAAGAGCTTCCTCCCTGCCAGCAGTATGGGGCTTGAAACATAAATATCCGTGAGGAATATTTCATTGGGCCCCGTGTTGTCAAGCACCCAGTCCTTTACGGGGTCATCGGTCCGGATCGTCCCCCTGTTTTTGTCAATATTGTTCAAGGTCATAAAGTCCGCGACGCCCGTTATGGTCATTGCAATGACGAGTAATGCGGCAACGGCGCTCATAACAGCCCTCCTCCCGGAAAAAAGCCTGCAGATGAAGGCTGCCGCAAATATGTTCAGCAGCAGGACGGACACAAGCACATACTTGTGGTTGACCGCTATATCCGGCGTCAGCTGGACGGTCGTGGCGAATATGAGCGGCGCGAGGAACGCCGAGGCAAGCCACCTGCTGCCCTTGGGGAGGACTGCCAGTCCGGCTGCCGCCGCAAACGGCATAATGCCGAGAAGCTCGGTATAATAGGCGATAATTCCGGCCACACCGGGCTCCGGCGCTATAAAGCCTATGGTAAGCCTGGGTTCGACCGTCGGAGCGCCCGTCCCGAAAAAGAAGGAGGTCTCCAGTAGGGACAGGACGAGGGTGATTACCGCAGCAATAAGGTATTCCAGCCTGTGCTTTGAGAACAGCGCCATGATGAATAATACGGACAGCGCCGCAATGGCGACGGCACCGTTCCAGAAGACCGAAAGCCCTAGGATGATACCCAGTGCCGCAGGCCGTGCCATGCTTTCCGGCAGCCATGCGTTTTTTCGCAGCAAATACTCCCGCAGCCATTTCCTGCGGTATACCCTCTCCGCCTTGAGCCTGTCCCCGGCCTTTTCGCCGTGCCCTTCCGGCAGCTCCGGGTCAAAAACCCCTGTTTTTCGGGTTTTCTCCTTATATCTGCTGTGTACGCTCTTTAAGGCGACGACCATTTCCTTCAGGGTAGGGTATAAGGCTATGAGCGCTATAAGCATAATTCCCAGACCGAAGGCAAAATGCCTCTGGTTGATGAAGGTCTTCTGCGCCCACAGTCCCCAATCCTCGTACGGCGTCCTGCCTATATGTACGTCGCTTTTGATGAGCAGGGAAACTGCTTCCCCGATGGAGGCCTTATCCGAGATAAATGTAAAAAAGGCAAAGGAGCTTCTGAATATGAACAGGATCCCCGTGAGGAAGCCCACCTCTCTTTTGCCCGTTATGATCACCGCAAAGGAATACAGGAGCATCAGGAACAAAACCATCGACAGGATGCTCGGAAGGTTGAAGGCCCAGTCGAGCCGCATGCCCAGGTATTCCAGGTTGCCCGCGAGGAACTGGAAAAGGAAGTGGTAGCGTACGGTCCCGTCTGCAAAATGCGGGTATTCGGTCGGGAAGTTCGACCCCTCCGAAAATGAGCGTATCATGGCCAGATGAGGTCCGAAATCGCTGTAGACCGAGTACCCTATATACATCGTCCCCCCGATGATCTGGAACGAACGGAAGATAAGATAGCTGAAGATGGCTGTCACGGCAAGTATGAATATGAGCTCAAGACGGTTTTCACGTAAAAAGCGTCTGTAATCAAGGACCCCGGCTTTTTTAAAAATGGAAGAAAGGCGGATGCGTCCCGTTTTTGCGATTACCGGGCTGTCCGGCCCGCCGTCTAACGTACGTGAGACGGGAGAACCCGGTTTCCTCAGGCCTTTTATCACAAGGCGCAGCGCCAGGACGGCGCAAATGGCCAGGGATATACAGTTCCCCGCCAGCATCGGCCTGCCCGTGCCTCTGAACAGGTAGGCAGCCAGATATGTCACCCAGGTCAGCGCGAGCGTGCCCGTAAAAAACGAAGCCGGAAGCGTGATCATCCAGCCTGTCAGCTCCGTCTGCTTCCCGAATATGCTTTTTACTTCGTCCATCCTGAACAGTACCGGAAGCAGCCTTTTAACCAGGTAAAACCCTGTCGGCCATGCCGCTGCAATGAAAAGGACCCCCAACATCTGCAAACCTCCCGGAGATTCAACGGTTATTTACCTGCGAAAACTTTACTTTCCGGCTTTACGGAGCCTCTGTCCGGTGCTTTTATCACCTCGGAGACGATATATCTGGGCCTGGCCTTGACCTCGTCGAAAATCCGCGCGATGTACGTCCCGATGATTCCCAGGCTTATCATCAGGGTGCTGCCGATGACAAGAAGAAGGAGAATTACCGTCGTAAAGCCGCTGAAGGCTATGCCACGGAATTTCATGTACAGGGTCTGGAGCCCGAGAACGATAGAGCCCGCCAGAAATATCAGCCCCATCAGCGTCACAAGCTGCAGCGGGGCCGAGGAATATGACGTAATGGCGTTTACCGCAAGCCTGACCAGGCCGAATACCGACCATCTGGATTTGCCGTCCGGCCTGTCGGCGACGGTGAAGGGAAGGCATTTCCTTCTGAAGCCCACCCAGGCGGACATCCCCCTGAAAAAGGTCGTCCGTTCGCCCATCTCATGCCAGGCGTCAAGCACCTTCCTGTCAAGCAGCTTGAAATCCGAAGCGCCGTTTAAATCAATGCCCGACATATGCTTCAGCAATTTATAGAACAATGCGGCACAGAGCCTTTTTACAGGACTTTCCCTTCCCCTTGAAAGCTTGACGCCCTCTACCACGTCAAAGCCCTCGAGCATCCAGCATTCCACCATCTGCGGTATGAGCTCCGGCGGATGCTGCAGGTCCGAATCCATTACGATGCAGGCATCCCCGTCTGCCAGCCCGAGCCCCGCGCAGAGCGCGGCCTCCTTGCCGAAATTCCTGCTGAGCCTTACAGCCCTGATATTGCCCATATCTGAGGCAAGCCTTTTAAGCTCGTCCCAGGTGTTATCCTTTGAACCGTCGTCAACCACTATGAATTCATACCGGATATCGTTTGCGGCAAGCAAGCCCCGGATTTTCTTAATATTTTCATATATCAGGCCACCCTCCTGGTAAACAGGAACGATCACCGTTATCAGACACTCCAACACGTTCACCCCTTTTCAAAAAGGCGTCCTTGCCGCTGCTCCCCTACATGCCAGAAAGCTCCTGTTCCGCTGTAAACAGGAGCTTTTAAAACTCTTTATACCAACAAGCCTATATCAAACCGGACCTCTGAAGCAGCTTTCTTACAATAACCGCCGCCTCGGCGCGGGTGATATTGCGTTTGGCCGCAATCTGTCCTCCGCTTCCCGATATGATTTCCGACCTTATGCACACTGCTGCGGAGCTCCTTGCCCAGCCGGATATTTCTCCGGCGTCGCCGTATGCTGACAGCAGCGTCTCGGTTTCATTTTCTCCGCAACCGTTTTCCAGTCCGGCAATGCCCATGGCCCTGGCTATAACAGCCATTGCCTGCTCGCGGGTGATTTCTTCCGAAGGCCCGAAGCTGCCTGCGCCGGAGCCGGATACGATTCCATACTCATAGGCGATCGAAACCGCGTCATAGTTTGGATCCTCCATGGATACATCCTTGAAAACATCCTTACCGGTTCCCGTGCGCATCAGTCCCAGCGCCCTTACCACTATCGCGGCAAACTCTCCCCTGGTTACGCGGCTGTCAGGCTCAAACCTGTCTTCTCCGGTCCCGGCGATAACCAGCCTGGAGGCCATATCCTCGATTGCCTCTCTCGCCCAGTGGCCCTCGGCGTCCTTAAAGGTCTTGGGATTCCAGATGACCGAATAAACGCTGTTTGTAAGGCTGTTTATCCTTGCGTAATACCTTCCGCCGATCTGCACGATGCTTGTCGGCACATGGGAGAAGGTGCCGTCGCTATTCAGAACAATTCCCGTCGTGACACGTGCGGGATCTATCCCGTCGGGAATTGCAACCGTCCTCTCCACATAAGCGCTGAATCTTGACACCTCTACGGTCTTATCACCGCTGGTGCACGTGATTTCAAATTCAACAGGCCTCACGACTACCTGGTAGCTGTTGCTGCCTGCGGTATCTTCAATAATCCTTGCCGTGTCCGCCGGAGGCTCGGCGATCCTGACATTCACCGATATATCCTTCAGGTCGGCCTGGCTGCCCAGGCTTTCCGATACGCTGCCGATATTTATCTGCGCGGCGGGGAGCGTAAAGGTGACGCTTCCGGTTTTAACCTCGAGGATGGCGTCCTTTGCCTCCATATTTCTTACGGTTTGCCCATTGAGCGACCCGACGACGACATCGGAGTTATTATTTACCGGGATCGTTACTACGGTGCTTCCGCTGCCGGAGTTCAGCATTTCTTCGACCTTTGTATCGTCAAGGACGACGGTCGTAACCTTTTTGCCGTCAATAGTTTCCGTCGATGCCTTTGCCGCTGTTTTTTCCTCTCCATTTACAATGATTTTTACATCCTCTTCGCCGGATTTGGGCGGAGTATTGCCTCCGCTGCTTCCGCCGCCCGTATTGCCGCCTCCGCCGCTCTCGTTGACCACCACGGCCGCGGCATCGCTGAAGCGCACGACCCTTCCGCCGGAATCCACTTCGGCCACGCCTATATGCCTGCCGTCGGATACAGATATCAAGTCTCCGCTTGCCGCGGCCGTCCATCCACCGGCGTCATAGCCTGCCACAGGGGCAAGGACTTCGCCGCTGCCCGGCGATATGAAGTACCTGAAGGTGTTTCCGGAGGCGGAAGGCGATCCGAGAGTAATCCTCGTCTTCCCGTTATTGGCCGCGCCCGCCGGGTCTGAAAATGAAAGCCCGTTAAGAAGCTCCGGGGCCATATTCAGATTGTAATTGCTTTTTAATAAATCCAGGTCCTTTACATCCACCTTCCCGTCGCCGTTCAGATCGCATCCGGCGTTCCAGCCGGACAGGCCCGGGGAAGCACCGTAAGCCTTTGAGAAAATGCTCAGGTCGTCAAAGTCGACCCAGCCGTCGCCGTTCAGATCCCCCATGAGCGTCCGGGCGGCAAAAGCCGCCGGCTGCAGCAGTACCGGAGCCATCGCGCTGATGATCAGGGCTGTAAGAAATCTGTTTTTTATCGAGCGTCTGTTCATAACCCACCTCGGTTGAGTATTCGAGCATACCTGGTTACCCGCCGGCCCGCGGGCAGGAATCATTTGAAGCCCAATGCCAGCCATGAGGTCCATGCACTGGTAACGGTGTTATTATAATCATTCCTAATTCCTATGTTAAACTTGGTGCTGCTGTTGTTATATGCAGCCGAAGCATAGGCAACAGTATCCTTTTGCGC
>JAEZJL010000419.1 GCA_023415815.1 Bacillota bacterium
ACCCTGATCGGACTGCTTCTTGCCATACAGAAGCTGTACGCATATGTAGCCGCACGGGATGGGGGAGAAGCCAAATGAAAAAATGTGCTGCAATGCTGTTAGTACTGCTGCTTTTAATATCCGCTTCCGTGACGGCATCTGCCGAGGGGATCTCCGTATCCTCGGACTCGGGGGACAGGGTGAGCCTGTTTGATGATATCAGCATAGACAGCGACATTCAAGGCAATGTCATTTCGGTGCTCGGGAACGTAGACATAAACAAGCCGGTCAAAGGATTGGTAGTGGTCGTTTTCGGAGATGTAACGCTCAATGCTGAAGTTACCGGCCAGGTGGTTACGGTATTCGGCAATACCCGTCTTACATCGGGCGCCGTGGTGGGGAAGGATCTCATTACCATCGGCTCGATTGAAAAGGAGAGCGGCGCCAGGGTGCTCGGCCAGGAAGTGAGGGTATTCGGCGAATACATGAACATCGACATCGGCGCACTGCTGTACCTGCGTCTTGCATTAATGCTGCTGTTCTCGCTTGCCGTACTTGTTATAGGCCTGTTGGTGCTGGTCATTTCCAAAAAAAGATACGGTGAAATAACCGCGGCGATAGAAAAAAATACGGGCAAAAAGCTGCTGCTGGGCTTTCTGGCTTACCTGGGAGCAAGCATACTGTGCCTGCTGCTCATCATCACCCTTGTTGCGCCCGTGCTTTACATCATCCTCCTTGTGATGGCCGACATCGTGGCCAGCATCTACCTGGGGAGAGTAATACTAAAGACCTTCAGCCCCTCAAACAGCATCTATATGGAGTTCATCACCGGACTCATTTCCATAACCCTTGTCAAGCTGCTGCTCATCTTCCTGGTCCCGCAGGAGGGCATTATTTTAAGCTTTGCCCTGCTTGCCGCATTCGGCGTCTTTATAAATTCGATCGGCCTGGGCGGACTCACGGAATACAGGTTTGCCAGGAAATAAAATTTAAAATTTCCTCGTCATATTGTGCATGTTTATGTAAATTTAACATCGCATATTCGATTTTTTAAATCCAATACTAATTTATGTGGTTAAATAAATTTACGGATGTGACTTTATGACTTTACTGCGTTCAGGAAAGCTGCTGGCGGCGCTGGCGCTCCTGCTGATATTCACCGGCTGCGGAGCTGCTCAGCGTAATGAAAGGCTGCAGTATGAAAAGACGGAAGAGACCGAAAGACCGGAAGCAATAAGGACGCCGGGAACATCCGGGTTGCCGGAAATAACCGTGACACCCGAAGCGGCCGGAACAATAAAAAAGAACGTTTACCTTAACGACGTCAACGTGGGCGGAAGGAGCGTCTCCGAGCTTTCAGCCTCACTTGAGAAGCATGCGGCGGATACGTATAAGGCGCCGGTGAACGCCGTCGTAAACAAAAGGACCTGGTCTGTCAAGCCCGAAAAGGCGGGGAAGCGGCTCAATATTGAGAAAACTGTCCAGGCGCTGGTAAATGCGGGGGAAGGCGACAGGGTCAAATATGTGTTCGACACGCTGCCTCCTTCTGTAAAGGCTGCGGATATAAAAAAGAGGGTAAGGGTTATAGGAAGCTATACCACGACCTTGCTGGACAGGAGCGATTCCAGGGTCAACAATATACAGCTGGCATCGGAGAAGATCAATGGTACGGTCATTATGCCCGGAGAAGAGTTCTCCTTCAACCGTACGGTGGGCAGAAGGACTGCCGCCAAGGGCTATGAGGAGGCTCCCATCATCGTCAGGACGCCCGAAGGGCCAAAGAAGAAAAAGGCGAACGGAGGAGGCGTGTGCCAGATATCCACAACGATATACAATGCGGTTGAGGAGTGCGGCTTGAAGGTCACCGAAAGGCATCTCCATTCCAAGAAAGTCGGATATGTCCCCAAGGGGGAGGATGCCACCGTATCCTTCGGCTCGGTTGACTTCAGGTTCGTGAACACCAGGAGTAACCCCATTATGCTGAAATTAAATGTTAACGGAAAGAGCCTGAGGGTAAGGATACTTGAAAACACTGCCGGATCGGTTTAGCGTCCGGCAGTGCGCAGATTTCACAGGCAGGAATCTAGTCAACGGGACTACTTTCTGCTATAATGTTAACCATATAGATAAATAATGGAGGATTGAAATGGAAGTAAGAGAGATTGTAATAAAAAATCAATCGGGACTCCAATCGAAATCTGCGGCGGTGTTCATCCAGAAGGCTTCAAATTTCAAATCGGATATCTGGATTGAGAAGGAAGAGAGGAAAGCCAACGGCAAGAGCCTGCTGGGACTGCTTTCGCTGGCCATCGGCTTTGGCTCGCGCGTGCTCATAATAGCCGACGGGGAGGATGAGGACAGGGCCGCCAACGAGCTGGAAAACTATCTTATGACCGACGCGGCAGGGCCGCTGTGATTCAATGTTCGATATACATGAAGAGCTGAAAAAACTGCCCGATAAACCGGGTGTTTATATTATGAAGGATGAAAACGGGACCTTCATATACGTCGGGAAGGCAGTTGTGCTGAAAAACAGGGTCAGGCAATATTTCCAGGCCTCCGCAAACCATTCGCCCAAGGTGCTGGCAATGGTCGCGAAGGTGCGCGAATTCGAATACATTGTGACCGACACGGAGCTGGAAGCCCTGATTCTGGAATGCAACCTTATCAAGAAGCATAAACCCAGATTCAACATTCTTCTGAAGGACGACAAGAACTATCCATATATTAAAATCACAATGAACGACGAATATCCGCGCATCCTTATGACAAGGAGAGTGGATAAGGACGGGGCGAAATATTTCGGCCCGTATTCAAATGTCTTTTCGGTCAGGGAGACCATAAACCTTCTTAAAAAGATTTTTCCCATAAAGACCTGTAAAAAAGTGCTGCCAAGGGACATAGGCAAGGAGCGCCCCTGCCTCAATTACCATATCAAGCAGTGCCTGGGCCCCTGCAGCGGAAATGTCGACAGGGAGGAGTACAGGTCCATGATGAAGGACATATGCTCCTTCCTGGACGGCAGGCATGAGGAGGTCGCGCGAAAGCTGGAGGAAAGGATGCATGCGGCCGCCGGGGAGCTGGATTTTGAAAGGGCGGCTTCCCTCAGGAACAAGCTTGCCGCTCTGAAGCATATTTCCGAAGAACAGAAGGTCTTATCCACCTCCATGGCGGACCAGGATGTGATAGGACTGGCCAAAGACAAGACGGACACCTGCATCCAGGTGTTCTTCATAAGAGGCGGCAAAGTGCTCGGAAGAGAGCATTTCATATTCGAGGGCGTAGGCGAGGGGGAGACGCAGGAGCTCCTGTCCTCCTTCATAAAGCAGTTCTACGGCGGCAAGGGCTCGGGGATCCCCTCCGAAATCCTGCTGCAGGAGGGCGTGGAAGAAGCGGACGTCATGGAGAACTGGCTGGGCATCATAAGAGACGGAAGGGTACATATACGTATACCGCAGAGAGGCGAAAAGCAGCACCTTGTCGAGATGGTGTCGGAAAATGCCCGGATCGCCCTTCAGCAGTTCCACGAGCGCCTGTCCGCCGGGGGCGGGGCCCTGGAAGAGGGCCTGCGCGGAATTGCCGAAATACTGGGCCTTGACGAAACGCCGCACAGGATTGAAGCTTACGATATCTCAAACACGGGGACCTCGGAAATCGTCGCCTCCATGGTCGTTTTCGAGGGCGGACTCCCTGCGAAGAAGGAATACAGGCGATTCAAGGTAAAATCCACGGATATCCAGAACGACTATGCCAGCATGCAGGAGGTCATATACAGGCGCTTCAAACGCGCCGAAAGGGAATCGCACGGCGAAGAGCCGCAAAACGGCGGCGGTTCACCCGCAACCGAAGCGAAATTCTCCAGGCTGCCCGACCTCATTCTCCTGGACGGCGGGCTGGGGCATGTAAACGCGATAAGACAGGTGCTGCAGGATATGAATGTCCGGACGCCCGCCTACGGCATGGTGAAGGATGACAGACACAGGACAAGAGGGCTGGTCATGCCCGGCAGGGAAGAGGATATACGCAGGAACCTGCCTGTGCTCCGCATGGTCACTGCAATACAGGACGAGGCGCACAGGTTCGCGGTGGAATACAACAGGAAGCTGAGGGAAAAGCGATATTCCGTTTCCATACTGGATGAGATAGAGGGCATAGGGCCAAAACGGAAAAAGGCCCTGCTCAAGCATTTTGGCTCCATTGCCAGGATAAGGCAGGCAAGCCCCGACGACCTGCAAGGCGTGGAGGGCATCAGCAGGTCCGCGGCGGAGAAGATCTGTGAATTTTTCAGAAGCGCGGCCGGCAATTCGTAGTAAGGAGCTTAAAGATGTCGATTTATGCGATTTCGGACCTGCATCTTGCGCGGAGCGTCGACAAGCCCATGGACGTTTTCGGAGCGCGCTGGTCCAACTATATGGAAAGGCTTGAGGAGGAATGGCGGCAGACCGTTTCCGACGGGGACCATGTGCTGGTGCCGGGGGATATCTCCTGGGCCACCTACCTTGACCAGGCCTATGAGGATTTCCGGCTGATCGATTCGCTGCCGGGCCGAAAAATAATTTCCAAGGGGAACCATGACTACTGGTGGACGACCCTGAGCAAGTTGGAGCAATTCATACGGAAAAAGGGCTTCGGGACCATCAGCTTCATGCACAACAACAGCTTCAGGCTCGAGAATTCCGTCGTGTGCGGAACAAGGGGCTGGAAGACTCCGGGAGACGACGACTTCAGCGCGGAGGACAGGAAGATCTATCTGAGGGAGCTGCAGCGGCTGGAGCTTTCGCTGGCAAAGGCGGAGCGCAGAGCCGGAGAGACGCTGATTGCCGCAATTCATTTCCCGATTTTCAACTCAAAGGGTGTTTTTTCGGAATTTTTGGATATAATGCTCAAGTACGGCGTGGACCTCTGCATATACGGCCACCTTCACGGAGAAGCCTGCAGGAATGCCGTCGAAGGGGACGTCAGGGGAATGGAGCTGCGGTTTGTATCCGCAGACCACCTCGGTTTCAGGCCGATAAAACTAATTTGACGCTTATTTCACGATTTTATTTGGATTGCATATACATCTGTGTTATAATGTATAGGTTAAAATGGAACTAATTTATGGGAGGACAAGAGCTCAATGCAAGTAAAAGTGGAAAATGTAGAAAAAAACGTAGTCCAGCTGGAGATAGAGGTTGATGCGGAACAGTTTGACGGGGGTCTCCAGAAAGCCTTTGTAAAAAATGCAGGCAAATTCAACATACCCGGCTTCAGGAAGGGCAAGGCGCCCAGATACATCGTCGAGAAGTTTTACGGCGAACAGGTGCTGTATGAGGATGCGATCAATATGGTCTGCCCGGATGCCTTTGAAAAGGCTGTTGAGGAAAACGACGTCCATCCGGTGGACAGGCCTGAAATAGATATAAAGCAGATAGGCAAGGGGCAGAATCTCATTTTCACTGCCAGGGTTACGGTCAAGCCCGAGGTTGAGCTCGGACAGTATAAGGATGTAGAGGTAAAGAAGGCCGACGCGATGGTGACCGACGACGATGTGGACAAGGAGCTCGAGAAGGCCGCCGAGAAAAACTCAAGGCTGATAACAATAGACGACAGGCCCGTCCAGTCGGGCGATACGGCAATCATAGATTTCGAGGGCTTCATCGACGGAACTCCGTTTGAAGGCGGCAAGGGCGAGGATTACAGCCTTGTCATAGGCTCAGGCTCGTTCATACCCGGCTTTGAAGACCAGCTGGTAGGCCAGGAGGCGGGAGCGGACGTGGATGTGAACGTCTCCTTCCCCGAGGATTACGGCAAGAACGAGCTTGCGGGAAAGCCCGCGCTTTTCAAGGTGAAAATAAAGGAAATAAAGCTGAAGGAGCTCCCGGCCCTTGACGATGAGTTCGCAAAGGATGTCAGCGAGTTCGACACGCTTGAGGAATATAAGAGCGATTTGCGCAAGAAGCTGGTCGAAAGAGCGGAGCACAAGGCCGAGCA
>JAEZJL010000421.1 GCA_023415815.1 Bacillota bacterium
GTTCCAATACCATAAGCGAGGTTTCATTGATTTTTTCATATTCCCTCGCAGCCAGCAGCCCGTCCAGATTTTCCGGAAATACGGCCGGCGTGATTTTGAATATGGTCTTCAAGCCTTTCGATCCATATAGACGCTCGCAGGCTTCGATTTTTGCGGCGGCATCCATGCTGGAAGGATATATGGGATTGACGGAATTAGACCTTCTGGTGAAGCTTTCCGCAAATCTCAGCACCCATCCGTCATACAGCACCGTCTGCAATGCAGGCCAGGCATTCATGGACATTTCTTCAATGGTTGTCATTTCAGCCTCCCGACAGCATACCTGTGTCAAATTCCGACGCGAGCTTTTCAAGCGTCGGGCCCGACAATCTGTATGAGGTCCACTCGTCAAGGCATTCGGAGCCCAGGGACTTGTAAAAGCCTATCGAAGGCTTGTTCCAGTCAAGGCAGCTCCACACCAGCCTTCCGCATCTGCGCTCGAGTGCGAGCGCGGCCAGGTAGGCAAGCAGGCTTTTGCCATAGCCGAGCCCTCTGAATTCGGGCTTTACGAATAAATCCTCCAGGTAGATTCCGGGCATCCCCTGGAAGGTCGAATAATTGTAAAAGAACAGCGCAAAGCCCGCCGGCGCCCCATTATGCTCGCCGATGACCACCTCCGCTATCTTCCTTTCGAATATCGATTCGCGAAGGCCTTCCTCTGTCGCGGCAACCTGATCCGACATTTTTTCATATTCGGCCAGCTCCCTGATAAAGCTCAGGATCAAGGGCGTGTCCTCAATTCCGGCGGGACGTATTTTAAAATTTCCATTCTCTTTTTTCATAAGCCTCCTGTAAATCCTCAACAAAAATTTCTTAGCCCATATTGTACCATAATGCGCTCGCTGTGAAAACAATTTGACTTCCTGTCGAATTGGAGGAAAAAAACCATGACATGCCGAAGTCCCCTGGCTTCTGCACCATTTGACATATCGCCAAATTGCAAAAAAAATTGCGCGACGCTTGGGCCACGCAATCCAAATATACAGGAAGCTCCGAGATTACGGTCTTTTCCCTGTAACCAGTATATATATTACATATGCTATGATTGCTATCGCTGCTATCGGAAGAACGATCGAAAGGGCGATACTGAGCAGCTTGAATGCGATTACGGCAAGTATGGCTACGATTACAACGGTAATTGCGGTTTTGATAAATTTATTCATTCCATTCACCTCTTATCAATATTTGAGTGGGCTTTTATCATCCATTCAAATAATAATACGGGGATTCGTAAATAATGTCTTACGCCGGAAATATTTTTTCGAAACGGCCTGCACGGCCTCGAGAGTAAGGTCTATTTCTTCCGCGGTGTTAAAACAGCCGATGCTCATACGGACTATGCCCGTCTTCTCGGTACCCAGCGTCCGGTGCGCCGAAGGCGCGCAATGGAGTCCGGCGCGGGTCGCTATCCCGTATTCCTTATCCAGGATGTAGCTGAGCTCGGTTGAATCCATACCGCTCAGATTCATTGCGGCAATGCCCGAATTCCTTGACCTGTCCGCAACGCTGTACAGCCTGACGCCGCTTATGCCCTGAAGCCCCTCGACCAGCCTTTTGGTCAGCATGCCCCTGTGCCTGCCCGCCGCCTCAAGCCCGCAGGACATGATATACCTGACCCCCGTGCACAGGCCTACGATACCGGCTGTATTCAGTGTACCGCTCTCCATAAGGTCCGGCATGATTTCAGGCTGGTATGGGTATTCCGAATTGCTGCCCGTCCCCCCCTCCATGAGGGATCTGAGAGCTATGCCCTCCTTTACATAAAGCCCTCCCGTGCCCTGCGGTCCAAGCAGGCCTTTGTGTCCGGGAAAAGCAAGCATGTCTATGCACTGCTCCTCAACGTCCACCTTTATATAGCCGGCGCCCTGCGAGGCGTCCATAAGAAAAGGCACACCCGCCTCCCTCGCCAGCATGCCCATCTCACGAAAGGGCATAATGACGCCGTTGACATTTGAGGAAAGCGTGCTCACTATTAGTCTTGTATTGCTTTTTATACGTTTTTTGACCGTATCCGGCCCGATTTCGCCGATCTCATTTCCGGGTACGATTGAAAGCTTGATGCCGATATCCCTTTCAAGCGTCCTGAGGGGCCTCATCACGGAATTGTGCTCCATGCAGGTCGTTATAACATGGTCGCCCGGTTTCAGCCAGCCTTTTATGGCCGTGTTCAGGGCCTCCGTCGCATTCTTTAAGAAGCAGAGCTGCATGGGGTTTTTGATATTGAAAAAGCTGCATACCACGTCTCTTGCCTCAATAACGGCCCTGCCGGCTTCGATTGCCATGGAATGGCCGCTCCGGCCTGGATTCGCGCAGTAAGTACGCAGGCACCGGTCTATCTCAAGGTATACGCTTTCAGGCTTGGGGAAGGAAGTTGCCGCATTGTCCAGGTAAATCATCAGGTGCTCCATAGTTCTTTATTCTATCTCATACTATGTAAACTCAAGTCCGATGTTTACCCAAAAACCTCATTTTTCTATCGCCCTGTCAAGTGCCTTTATGACCGCCAACCCGATGATGCCTCCCACAAGGGCGGTAACGAGCTGCGGCCAGCTGAACGACGCGATCATTATGTTCGCCTTCTGAGCAGGTATTTTCATCATTCCAGTAAAAATTAAAATCGAAGCCCACAGAAAACCAAACTTCAATACCGCTCCCGATGCAATCGCGGCGACGGGCTTTTTCTTGATAAGCACATACAGCAGTACAAGTATAAAATTGCCCACAGCAATAAAAGGCGCGAAGGGCAGCGGTATCGCCGCACCCGTGAGGATGGCTCCGAACGGCGACAGCACCGATACGACGGCGCCCCCCGCCAGACCTGTGTAAGCGGCAGCGATCAGCAGACACGCGTTTATAAGCGGGCCTACGATGAACTGGCTAAACTGTCCCAGCGGTATGAAACGTCCAAGCGTCTGGAAAAGTATCGTCAGGGCAAGTAAAATTGCCGTTCTTGTAATGATTTTCGTATTCATATCAACCCTCCATAATGTTTACAGCTTCAACCCCGCTTTTCACCTCAATAAGTCTTTATATGACCGAAAAAGGGTACTCTTTTCTGCTCTTCGTTAATTTTTTAACCACTTACAATATTATACCAACCGCTCCGGAATTGTAAACATAAAATCAGTCTCAAGCCAGCCCATATTCCATTAGGCCGGCCAATTTGGGAAATACGTGCACAGCGTTGGAGAAGAAGACCATTTCACGGTATTCCTCAGGTACCAGACGGCCAATGAAGTCCGCATACGCTTCAACCGGAGCCAGCGGCCAGTCCGTACCGAAAAGGAACCTGTCGTAGCGCTCCTCAAAGGCCAGAGCTCTTTTAAAATGTCCCATAACATCCGGGTTTTCCGCCCTCCGCCGGATACCTGCTCCGTCCAGCACCATCAGGCCAGAAAGGTCGGCGTATACGTTTTGGTTTTTCGAAATGAGCGCCGCCGTGTCCATAACCCACGGGTCGCCCATATGGCAGACCACGATATTTATCTCCGGATGCCGGACGGCCAGCTCGTCTATATGCAGCGGATGGGAGTATTTCAACAGACCCCTTTCCGAATATGTAACGCCGCTGTGTATGACCAGTGTCAGTCCGTATTCTGCAGCCAGCCTGCAAACAGGTTCATAAACGGCGTCATGCACATAAAAAGGATAGTAGCCCGCATAGAGCTTGACGCCCACCGTCCCGGGCCTGCCAAGCACACTTTTCAACGCTTGAAGCTCCGCGGCGGGATTTTTCAGCAGCCTGACCGGGTTCACACCCGGGCAGCAGGCAATAAAGCCGGGAACAGCGCCTTCCAGGTCCAGGCCCATGGGGTTTGGAGCGTCCGCATCGGGAAAAGCGCCGACGGCTGTCTCCTCCACCCCCATGCCGATTCCCAGGACTACCCCCGAGCTTTTATATTCCCGCTCCAGACCGGCCGAGGAATAGTCCGCTCCGGAAATACCGGACGCAGTCTGCCTGAAGCTTTCGATATTTGAAAAATGCATATGAGCATCGATTATCCTCATTGCCCGTCATCCTCTCCGAAGCGTATTCCCTTCAGGTCCTTCAAGCATCCGTCGTCAATAAAGGCTTCTGTAAAAACGAAGAAAAGCGGCGGCGTGAAAAGCCTGGCACCGTGCGCTCCCGAAAGCTTATTCAAGGCAAAGGCCGCCGTAAGCTCACGGTTTGAAAAGCCCTCGAGCGCCGCGGGTTCACTGCCCGAGACAACCTGAAGGCAGCCCTTGCCGACTTTTGAGCCGTAGAGCACGGAGGAGGAGCTTTTTATTTCGTGCTGCACGCTTCCGGATTTATATTCCCTGAGCTGGCCGTCGGAGTCTTTAACCTTGAAGCTGCTGTTTAAGATATCGCTGTCCGGTATGAAATAGCAATCCGTGTCAAAGGTCTCGTAATTGAAATACCTGCCGGTATTCTGCAGCACCTCGAGGGTATGGCACATCACCGGCGCGCCCGGCAGCAGCAGGAAGTACTGGTTATACTCAAGCCCCTTGAGCTTTTCGTTTTCATTTTCCCGGACATTGATCCTGATCCCTCTCCAGAGATTTCCCCTGTTATCCTTTATCTCCGAAAATGCAGCGCTTTTCGGAGCCTGCAGCTCCGATATGTCCCTGAGGGCGGCCGGTTTAGTGCCGATGCCTCCTGCCCAAGGATTCCACCATGACCTGGGACCTGGGGCGGGAAAGCTGCTGTCAAGCCATTCCCTGTCCATATGCCTCATGGAAAAGAGCTTCCCGGAAAAATCCGGCGCCGCCTTGATGGAGATTGGCCCGTTATCCGCCTTCAGTATGCTCATTCCCTGTTCCACAAGCGTTTCGCATTTTACCGGGCCGTCTCCCGCTCTGAAGATGATATACGAACGCTTCTCGGCATAGGTATCCGTATCCGCTTCAACATGTATCAGCGTTGTACCGGCGTCTTTCTTAAAATCAACCCTGAGGGCGGCTGTATCGGCTTTCCCGCCGATGCTCACAGGCATGCTCCGCTCATCAAAGCTTCCGTTCTCCGCACAGACCTTTACCGTGCCGCACGTCGATGCACTTTTATACTCTTTTATATCTACAATAAAGCTGTCACGTACAAAGGGATTTTTGCCATTCACCAAAATATCAAGCGATTCGGTCAGGCGGTATCCGGCAAATTGCATTTTCTTTAGTGTAAAGGCCCGGAAATCCTGCCAGCTGTCAAAGGCTCCGTAAGAGAGGGTCAGCGGCTTTGTGGACACGCTGCCCCTCCCGGGCAGCCTCCCGAAATTGTATTCGAAGGACATGCTGTGCTCGTCGAACTTGACCCTGCAGTCCCTGTCCCAGCATATTCCGCGCGCAAGCTCTCCGCTCCTGCTGAATATCCAGTTCTCGCTCAGCCTGTCGCTGTCCCAGAAGCCTAAATTCCCTTCATCCGAGCCGTTCAAGCCTATGAAACGCCCATCATACGGCAGTACGGCCCTGTACATGTCATGGAGGACGCTTTCGGTAAAACATACGTCCGCCGGAGTATCGGCTTCGGAAAGGTTGTTCAGCGTGTAGCTGTGTTCGAGTATGCCGTTGGGATGCAGCTTTGCCCTGGCTATGAGCTCAAGACCCTTGAAATCCTCTGAGAGATAGGCCGCCTCTTGGACAATCGTCTCAGCCTCTCTGTAATATTGCACCTTTTGCGCCCTGGCTGTGGTGAACTCGTTCGAATACGGCATACCGATGCCCGGAGCGCAGAAGGTGGTATTGGCTTCATCGTTCCTGTTGCCGAATATGACTCCCCTGTTTCCATGCTTCCACAAATGCCAGGAAAATTCTCCGTTGCAAATATACCAGCAGTGCTCGTCCCCGCCGCCGAAGGCCCCGGAGCGTCCTTTAAAAATTGCGTGCAGGCCTGTTTCAAAGCTTATCCTTTCACCGCTCTCGAGCTGCGCCGTGACAGCGGCCGTACCGCTGTATGGGCAGAATTCCTTAAGACTGTACGTGAACGGAATCAGCTTCCTTTCCCCCGGCTTCAGAGCTGCTTCGATTCTGGCTTTGCTGAAGCTGACCTTATCGTTTCCGGGTATATGTATGTCGAAAACGGCGTTTTCGGTGAAATTATTCTCCGCCTCCAGCCAGCAGTCCAGCTTGGTGTTTAAATACTGCTCCTTCCATGGCACATGGAGGAAGAGCTTTGCGGGCCTCTTAAGCAGCAGGCCTGTTTTGAATACGGCCTGTTTGCCGTTGATGAGAATGTCGGCGCAGACCGCAGGGTGTGTGCGCCAGCTATTCTGTTCCTCGCTTAATAACTCCGGCGCGAATTCTCCTTCAAAGACTTCCGTATCTTTAACTGCGGCTGAGGTTTCGAGATCAAACCTGATATTGCCGTCATCTCTCCCCTGGATAACTATTTCAAGCGGTTTGCCCGACTTGTTGACAGCCTCGTAGATAACCCGGCAGCTCCTTCCGGCAATGAGCCCGTGATTGCAGATAACCGCCTCTATTTTGTAATCGTCCGTTTCTATAAGGCTTATGCCCCGCCCCGTTTTTTCAAACCGGACCCTCAGGCTCCTGCCGTCCTTTTGCCAGGAGTACTCGTAATACTCAAAGCCGTTTTCCTTAAGTCCGTCCGGCTGGATTTCTATTTTCCTCTTGGAGTCTCCGTACCAGTCCGCTGTTTGAAAATACTCCTTCAGCGCCTCCGTCTGCAGCACGGTTGGAATAAAATTCATAAGATGCGTCGAATCGTCGCGCTTCTCCCAGAAAAATCCGCATTTCTTGTATGTGGGGACAGCCTTCGTGTTGCCAGGCCAGGTAAAAAGGTCAAGCCTGGGCCAGCCCATTTCCACGGTCTTCTCAACGGCCTTGAGCACAAGCGCCTTGCCGACCTTTTTCCCGTGCCAGTCCGGCCTGACGTTGAGAAGTGGGATATAGAGCGCCCCGGTATCGTTGAAGTATCTTGAAAAGCTGCAATAGCCTATTACATCGCCGTTATCGCCGATTGCCACAAAGACGGCTATGTTTGCCGCATTCTCATGATCCCTGAGGACGCTTTCCTCAGTCTTCACTATATTGCTGCCGCCCCAGCTGTCCGTGCTTCTGTTCCACATGTCGGCTATGGAGCGCGCATGGGCGGGGGTATATTCTATAATTCTGAAGCCTTTCATTTCAGCCTCCCTGAAATTTTATTGTATAACTGCATTATCTCAAAACCTCCCGGGATTCTCAATATAAACTTTGATTATATGGGAGCTTTCAGACCGGGCCGTTAATTTACAAAATTCTATGTTACGCTGAGGTTACAATGTTTTTAAAGTTTGGTTTCAAAGGCGAAATGCCTGGAATATTGTTGTATTATGTTTATATACATATTTTAATCTGCAAGGCGAGGTATACATATGAAAAAGGCTATTTCGATGATAGTGCTGGCTGTTGTTCTCTTTTACGCTTCCACTGCTTCTTTTGCAGCATCCGTGAGCCTGTCCGCCCTAAAAAGTATAAAATATATTAAAAACGGCAGCCAGGATGAATTCACCATATACACCCCCAATTACAAAGGCTATAAGGTTTACTGGATCGACAGCCCCGACAGGCTTATCGTTGATATCCCCAATAATAAATTAGCCGTCCAGGGCAAGCAGAATATCCCTGTGAACAGCCAATCGGTCAGCGCCGTAAGGTTCTCCCAGTTTACAAAAACGGCGGCCAGAGTCGTTTTTGATACAAAAGGCAGAGTACCGTACACTGTTAAAACCGGCAGCGGAAGCCTGACCATTACCATTGGAAAGGCCTTGTCCGTCAGCAGGGGCGACGGCGAGGAAAGACCTGACCTCACGGATCAGCCGGATCAAACAGTTCAGCCGGAAGCGCCAGAAGTGCCGGAACAACCGGTTCAGCCGGAACTGCCTGTCCTGCCTCCTCAGAAGCTGTCCTTTTCGTCTGAAAATGGGAGCGACCGGATAACTATCCCCGGTGCAAATCACGACGGTTATAATATATTCAGGCTCACGGATCCGGACAGGGTGGTTATCGACGTCCCGAACCTCTCGTTATATGCGGGCCAGGAAATAATAGAAAGCAATGGGAAATTTGCCGGAACCATACGCACCTCCGCCTTAGATACGACAACCACCAGAATCGTTATGGACACCGCGGGCCAGCCGCAGTACCGTGTGGAAAATACGGGAGACGGCCTGGCGGTGGTCCTTGAAGAGTCCACCGTCAAAAACATGACTTACCATAATGCCGGTGACAGGGTCTTTGTGTCTCTGGACGTAGCGAAGCTTATGGAGCTTGTGCGCTCCGGCGACGCCGCAGGAGGGGCCAACTCGTCGGCTGAGGAAGCCTGGAGCCTGAGGCAGCTTTATTCCGAAAACTACGACGGAACAGGCATGACCTATACCATGACCTTCCCCGCCGACCTTGCCAATATAGGCAGCGGCACGCTTCACATAAACGACGGGGTCATTGATTACATAGATGTGACAAACGACGCCTTCACACAGATCACCAGCCTGACCTTCCATGCCAAAAGCAGATTAGCTTACCATCCCATTACAAACCTTGATACCTATAGTACGGAGGTCAATATCCTGGAATCCTATTCCTCTGCCGACAGGCTTGTAGTAATCGATCCGGGGCACGGAGGAAGCGACCCCGGAGCGAATTACGGCGACCTCCTTGAAAAAGACCTGAACCTGAAAATAGCGCTTAAGGTGAACGAAATATTGAAGGACAAGGGTGTAAAAACCTATATGACCAGGGATGACGACACCTTCATACCCCTCCATACAAGGGCAGATTTAGCGAACAATCTCAACGCTTCGCTTTTCCTGAGCATACACAACAACGCCTTCAATTCCAGCGAATACGGGACGGAAACGCTGTACTACCCCGGAGATACGGGAAGCGGCTTTGCGAGGATCGTCCAGGACACTCTGGTAAATGCGCTCGGCACAAACGACCGGGGCATCATCCAGAGGCCGAACCTTGTCGTGCTAAATTCCACAAAAATGCCTGCCGTTATAGCGGAGATAGCTTTCCTGACAAATCCGGACGACAGGGCCAAGCTGACGGACGACAGCTTTCTCCAGAAAGCAGCCGAGGCCCTTGCGGATGCGGTCGTAAAAGCGCTGGGCTAAAAGCTCAAGCCAGTATAGGCTGCAGCTGCCTTCCCTGCAGCGCCTCCAGGACCGTCGGTATGATCAGCTCGAATTTTGCCATGATTGAGTTGCACTTCTTTACCGGGTCGTCCTGGCCGAAGGGCACGAAATAGATGTTTTTCATATCCAGCAGCGTACCGAGGTTCCTTGCGTTCGCGCCCAGCCCGTCATTGGTGGAAACAGCTATCACGACGGGCCTGCTGTTGCGCATATGCGCCTTGCACGCCATTGTTACAGACGTATCCGTTATGCCGTTGGCCAGCTTGCCCAGCGTATTTCCCGTACACGGTGCCACAACAATCACGTCCAGCAGAGCCTTAGGGCCGATCGGCTCGGCCTCTACTATCGTTTTGACAAGCTTCTTTCCGGTGATTCCCTCCATCTTTGTCTTCCAGTCCTCGGCCCTGCCGAATTTCGTGTCAAAGCTGTCCACAGCTCCTGATATTATCGGCATTATGTCGGCTCCCTCAGCCACCATTTTCTCCAGCTCCCGTATTGTTTTATCAAAGGTACAGAAGGAGCCGGTAAAGGCAAAGCCCGCTTTTATTCCCTGAAGCAGCATGTATTACACCCCCAACTCCTCAATGATGTTATAGATCGTCTCTTTTATAAATTTGGCAGCGGTCACGGGCGCCACCTTGCCCGGCAGCGACAGCGCCCATATGACCTTGATGCCCAGCGCCTTCGCCCTTTCGAAATCCACTCCGCCCGGCTTTGAAGCCAGGTCGATGACCAGGCACTCGCGGTTCAGCTTGCCTAGCAGGCTTGCGTCCAGAATTTTGTGCGGTATGGTATTGAATATTATATCCATTTTACCCAGGTAATCGCTCAGCTCGTTTATGTAAACGGGCTTATAGCCATAGCTCTTGATCCATGCGATATCCTGGTATTTCCTTGCCTCCACAAATACCTTGGCTCCTATGCCCTTGAGCATATTCGAAAGGATCTTTCCTATCCTTCCGAAGCCCAGGACAAGCACCCTGCTGTCGTGAATCGTCGCCGGCGTCTCCTCCATGGCTATCTGTATGGCTCCTTCGGCTGTAGGTATGGCGTTTAGCACAGCCATTTCCTCTCTCTCGAGGATGTCAATGTCATATACATTGTAGGCCTCCGCCAGATGGGCAATTTTGTCGCTGATCCTGCCGGCTATGAACAGCTGATTTTTCTTCATTATTTTAAAGACCTCGTTTATGTATATCTTTTCCGGATGGAAAGGTGCGAACAATGTTTCGTTGTCATTCGAGCAGGGCAACGGTCCTATCACAATATCCGAGTCGTCGATTGCAGCCTGCAGGTCTTCGTTTTCCGTCAGCCTCATTTCAAAGCCCGCATTTTTGTAACCGTATATGTTAACCGTATTCAAGTCTTCGGATATCAACTCCGCCAGCTTCACACTCCTCAAATCTCCTCCGATTACCGTGTATTTCTTTGAGCTCATCGTATTATCCCCCCAGCGTTGACTGAATAAAAAGCCCGAGCTGTATCGGGCTCTCTGTGTTATTGTTCATTACATTTTATGTTTATCTGGAATAACAGGTGCTTGTACCGGGTACAGAAGAATGAACGCTCGAAAAAAGGCGGGATTACAGCAGAAAACCGGCGGTCCGCAACGGTACGCCGGTTTTCTTATTGTATTTATATTATCAATTTTTTAAAATATCCGTCAGACCCACGGGCACAAAGTCCTGCTTTATATTGCCCACGATGGAAACGCCCGCGCCCCCGGTATTGAAGACTCTCTCGATTATATCGTCTATGACCTCCATGGATATCGCGTCTATTTTCCCCAGGACCTCTTCCGGCGTATCGATATATCCGAGCATCAGTTCCGACTTGCCGATGCTGTTCATTCTGCTGCTCGTGCTTTCGAGCCCAAGGATATAGTTGCCCTTTAGCTGTTCCCTGGACTTTGCAAGCTCGTCGGACTTTATTCCTTTTTTGACCAGCAGCCTGATTTCATCCCTTATGAGCTGGAAGACCTCATTGATCTGCTCGGGCTTCATGCCTGCGTATATGGTGAATAGACCTGCATTCTTGTATGCCGAGGGGTATGAATAGATGGAATACACAAGGCCCTTCTTCTCCCGTATTTTCTGGAAAAGACGGGAGCTCATGCCTCCTCCGAAAATATTATTTACGGCCAGCAGCGAATAGAGTCTGTCGTTCCCGTGCTCAATGCCTTCAAAGCCCAGGCACAGGTGGACCTGCTCGGTATCCTTCTCCCTTATTTTCAGGCCCGGCTTGAATATGACGGCCTCATACACAGTCTTCTTTGCCGCCTCTGCCTTCCAGCCGCCAAAATATTTTCCGACAAGGCTTAGAAGGTCTTCCTCCTCGAAATTTCCCGCGACGGATATAACGACATTCTCGGGACCGTAGTTCTCGGTCATGTAGCCCCGGATCATTTCCTTGTTTATTGTCCTCAGGCATTTCTGGGTTCCAAGTATGGGATAGCCTATGGAATTGCCGTCCCATACCGTCTCGGACAGTATGTCGTGCACGAGCTCCTCGGGCGAATCCTCATACATGCCTATCTCTTCAAGGATGACCTTTTTTTCAACCGCTATATCCTTTTTGACAAAGGTCGAATTGAAAAACATATCTGCTAAAACATCCAGTGCAATGTCCAGATGCGTATCGAGAGTCTTGGCGTAAAAGCATGTGCATTCCTTGCCGGTAAAGGCGTTCAGCTGTCCGCCGATATTGTCGATGGCCTCGGCTATCCCGGCGGCGCTTCGCTTTTCCGTACCTTTAAAGAGCATATGTTCAATAAAATGCGATATGCCGTTATTACGTATGTTCTCGTTCCTTGAGCCTGTTTTTACCCATATGCCCAGCGAAACGGACCTTACGTACGGTATTTTTTCACAAACCACTCTTACGCCGTTTCCCAATATATGCTTTTTATACATAATATACCGCCGGCTATTGCTTCTGGCTGTGCTCTTCCGGCATGGCGTCCTTCCTTGAGAGGTTTATACGTCCCTGTTTATCCACTTCAAGGACCTTGACCAGAATTTCGTCGCCTACCTTTACAACATCCTCAACCTTGGCAACGCGCTTGTGGTCGAGCTTGGAGATGTGCACAAGGCCTTCCTTCCCGGGCGCAAATTCCACAAATGCCCCGAAGGTCATCAGCCTGGTGACCTTGCCCATGAATACCTGTCCGGGCTGCGCTTCCTTCACGATGGCTTCGATGATCTGCAGCGTCCTGAGGCCTGCCTTTTCGTCGGAGGTTGCCACAAATACCCTGCCGTCGTCCTCAATGTCTATCTTGACGCCGGTCTCGGCAATGATCTTATTGATAATTTTTCCGCCCGGTCCGATAACGTCCCTGATCTTGTCGGGGTCTATCGTCATGGTGAACATTTTGGGCGCATACGGCGACAGCTGCTTCCTGGGCTCTGCGATGACCGGCGCGATTACTTCGTCCAGTATCTGTACGCGTCCCTTGCCGGTGAGCTCGAAAGCTTGGCGGATGATCTCGTATGTGAGCCCGTCCGACTTGATATCCACCTGAATTGCCGTTATACCCTTCTTTGTGCCGGCGACCTTGAAGTCCATGTCGCCGAAGAAGTCCTCTATGCCCTGTATATCCATGAAGGTAATGAATCTGTCCGGATTGACATCATCAATCACAAGTCCTGCGGATATTCCTGCTACCGGCGCTTTGATGGGTACGCCCGCGTCCATCAGTGCAAGCGTGCTTCCGCATACGCTGCCCTGAGAGGTTGAGCCGTTTGACATGAGCACCTCGGAAACCAGCCTTATGGCATACGGAAATTCTTCTTCATTGGGAATCACAGGGACCAGAGCCTTTTCGGCAAGCGCGCCATGGCCTATTTCCCTTCTGCCAGGGCCCCTGGAGGTCTTTGCCTCGCCGACGCTGTAAGCGGGGAAATTGTAGTGGTGCATGTATCTTTTTTCTTCCTCGAGGTCTACGCCATCCAGCATCTGCACCTCGCCTATGCCCCCGAGTGTAACCGTTGTGAGCACCTGCGTCTGGCCCCTCTGGAACAGACCCGAGCCGTGGGTTCTTGGCAGAATCGAAACGCCCGCCGACATCTTTCTTATCTCGTCAAGCCTTCTGCCGTCCACCCTCTTGCCCTCTTCAAGGATATATTCGCGCACAACCTTTTTCTCCAGCTTGTATATCGCTTCGTTTATCGAGGTTTTTGCATCCGGGAAGGTTTCCACAAGGCCCAGTTGAACCTCCTCGGTCAGCCTGGCTACCTTGTCGTCCCTGTCCGTCTTGTCTACGGCGAGGACGGCTTCGCGCATTTTGCCGTATGCCAGCTCCTTGACAGCCGAGAAAAGCTCCTGCGGCACTTCGGAGGATTTGTATTCGAATTTGGGCTTGCCGACCTCAGCCACTATGCCGTTAATGAAGTCGACCACCCTTTTAATCTCTTTATGTCCTTCTATAATTGCGTTCAGCATGACCTGATCGGGCACTTCCTTCGCTCCCGCTTCGATCATGGTGATCTTTTCCTTTGTTCCCGCCAGAGTGACATACATTTCACTCCTGTCCCTCTGTGCGGAGTCCGGATTGAAGATGACCTCTCCGTCTATAAGTCCAAGCACTACGCCGCCGATAGGTCCGCCAAACGGTATATCCGAAATGCTCAGGGCAACCGACGAACCGATCATTGCGGCTATTTCCGGGGAATTGTCCTGATCCACCGACATAACAGTATTTATAACGGTTACATCATTTCTGAGGTCCTTGGGGAACAGCGGGCGGATAGGTCTGTCGATGACCCTTGACGTGAGGACCGCCCTTTCCGAGGGCTTGCCTTCCCTTTTGATGAAACCGCCCGGTATTTTACCTACGGCATAAAGCCTTTCTTCATAGTCGACGCTCAACGGGAAGAAATCGATTCCTTCCCTTGGCGAGCCCGAAGCCGTGGCTGTGGACATGATGACGGTATCGCCGTATCTGACCAGCGCCGAGCCGTTGGCAAGCTGCGCCAGTTCTCCTGTCTCTACGGTCAGAGTCCTTCCTGCGAGGTCCATTGTAAATTTTTTGCTCATTTGATTGCCTCCTTCTGCAATTTGTACAGAACGGAGCAAAGGACAGGTTACAGAAAACGGACACCAGAAACCGGATCAACCTCCGAAACGGCCCATCCGGGCTCTGGTCTCTGTTCTCTGCTTCCTGTCTGCTTCAAGCCTTCTCCGTCTGTAATTTTTATTATACTCAGTTTATAAAAAATAATGAGCGGTCGCCCCGCTCATTATTTATTTCCTCAGGTTAAGCTTTTCAACAATCGCACGATATCTTTCTATATTGTTATCCTGCAAATAGTTCAGAAGTCCCCTTCTCTGGCCGACCATCTTCAGAAGTCCCCTTCTGGAGTGGTGATCCTTTTTGTGGAGCTTCAGATGCTCGTTCAGGTGATTGATCCTCTCTGTGAGAATCGCTACCTGGACTTCCGGCGACCCTGTATCGCCTTCGTGCAGCTTGTACTTGTCAATAATTTCGCTCTTGGCTTCCTTAATCATTAATAAATCCTCCTTATTGTTAATCCCCATGAGCCAGGTAATTGGTCGGAGTGTTCCAGCAACCGAGCACATGGTTATTTATGACACTGAAACATTTTAACATATTGCAAATTAAAAGTAAAGGGGCTGTGACAGGCATTGAAAACCGTCACTAATCCTCCGCCTCTATCCCGGCGAGCTTCATCAAATACGCCGCATTTCGCGTTGTCGAGGCTCCGGGCTGCAGGCGGTAGTCAAAATATATTCCCTCCTCGTTATAGTATTCACGGAAGTGGTAATTCTCAATTTTTCCGTTTTCTTCCGCCAAGCCGCAAAGCTCAAGGTCGTGCGTCGAGACCAGGCCCAGCGTGTCCGACAGGCTGAGCTTCTTTATAAGTACACTGGCGCCCTGGTGTCTGTCGACGGAGTTTGTCCCCTTGAAAATCTCATCCAGCAGAAAGAAAACCCGCCTGCCCTCAGAGACGGCTTCGACGATCTTTTTTATCCGTACAAGCTCGGCGTAAAACGACGATATGTTTTTTCCGAGGTTGTCTCCGACCCTCATACAGGTATGGATCTCAAGCAAAGGCACTCTGAAGGAAGCCGAGCATACGGGTGCTCCGGCGTAGGCCAGCACCAGATTTATACCGGCAGTCCTCAGCAGCGTGCTCTTGCCCGACATATTTGAGCCGGTTATCAGCTGCACCCTGGCAGGGCTGTGTATGAGCAGGTCATTGTTGACCCTGTTTTTTTGTGACAGCAGGGGATGTCCCAGATTGACGGCTTCATAACCGTCCAGCCGCCCGAGGATTTCAGGCCTTGCCCATCCGGGGTTGTCATGCCGTATAAGCGCCAGGCTGCACAGGGCCTCGGCTTCCCCGAGCGCCGCCAGCCAGCCTTCCAGGCTCCTGCCTGCCTCCCGCTTCCATTTCTCCAGGGCTATGAGCTTTTGATAATCCCAGAGGGCAATGTTGTTAAAAATAAAATAGAAAGGGGTATTTCTGTTTGAAATGGAATCAATAATGACACCCAGCCGTCCCACCCACCGGAAGGCGGAAATACCGTCCTTCCCGGTCATCCGCATTTGCAGGCCTTTTAATTCTTCTGTTTTGAAGCCGCGTTTTTCGAAAAGCTTCAGCATCCTGGAGTATGCCAGCACACCGCCGCTAAATTTCCCGGCCAGCTTGAATATTATAGCATTCCGGCGCGCCCTTGCCTTGAGAAGTATATACTGCACAAGCAGCATGGCTACGGGAATATACCAGGGTATCAGAGAAAATGCAAAGGACAGGAGCGCAAGAATCGCCGTCAGTATAGGCAGCGCCCGAACCGCCAGTATGAACCCTTTCCTGCCGTAAAGCTCATATGCCTCCCCGGCCCAGCTTATAAGAAGCTCCGGGTCTTCAGCAGCCGCCGGCGCGCTCATACCTTCGGCAAGCAGCCGCTGCCTCCACGCCGTCATGTTTGCAAGCTCCTCCGCGGCTTCCTGCCTGCCCTCTATCTCCGCAGAGCTTCCGGGCTGTCCGGAAAGCAGGCCGGCAAAATGCCTGCGGCCCAGAAAGGTCTTTGCACAGGAAGTCCATTGAAAAAGAGACGCCTTTCCGAAGATATCAAGATCCTGGGTATAGCTGTGGGAATCATCCGAAAACTCGCCGCCGTCATCCGGAAAGCCTGTCCATTCCCCTTTCAGGCGGCTGAGCGCCTCCTCGTTTATTTTAACCAGCAGCGCCGTATATTTTTTGTTTTCAATCAGCCTGTCATGCCGGATCAGCAAGTATACAAAAAAGACTGCAAAAGCAAGGGCAATTGCGCCGAATATAATATAATACCGGGTAAAATACGCAGCCGCAATCGACGCGGCTCCGCATACAAAAACGCCAAGCCTGAGATTGCTTATGGTATTTACAGATTTCGTCTGCCTTGCCAGCAGCAAATCAAATTTCTTTCTGCGCTTTTCATATGCAGCAATAGGTTCAATCATTGCCTTTGCCTTTCTCAAGCCTGTATATGTCCTTCCGCCGGTGCTTCAGCAGGGGAAGCTCTCTGCGCACCCTGGATATTTCCTCCAGGTCGACGTCGGCAAAAATGATCTCTTCACCGTCACCGGCCCGGCTGATTACATTTCCCCATGGTCCCGCGATCATTGAATTTCCGTATGCCTTATAAGAGGAGTCGTCGTCCCCTGCGGCCGATACCGCGGCAACGCATACCTGATTATCAACAGCCCGCGTCCTCACAAGCAGCTCCCAATGCGCGGCGCCCGTAACGGTGTTGAAAACTCCGGGAAATATGAGCACCTCCGCGCCCTCAAGCGCCATAAGCCTTGAAAGCTCGGGAAACCTTAAATCGTAGCATATCCCGACGCCGACCCTGCAAAACTCGGTTTCAATAACCGTTATGTCTTCGCCGGGCGCGAGCGTATCGGAT
>JAEZJL010000466.1 GCA_023415815.1 Bacillota bacterium
CATGCTCTCCAGGATGATGCTCTCGGGCGCGAACACACTTCTGCTCGACGAGCCTACAAACCACCTCGACCTTGAGTCCATCACCGCCCTCAACAACGGCCTGATAAACTTCAGGGGGACGGTTCTGTTTGTGTCGCACGACCACCAGTTTGTGCAGACCATCGCCAACAGGATCATCGAAATCACGCCCGGAGGCCTGATCGACAGGCAGACAACCTTCGACGAGTATCTCGAAAGCGAGGATATAGCGGCTCTTAGAAAACAGCTTTACGGACAGGAGCTAAAAGGAGTCATTGATGATTGAACTGCTGAAAAGCCTGGAAATGGACGCCACACTTGCCGGAGCGCTTGAGCTTCAGGGGATAACCGTTCCTACGGAGATCCAGCGCAGGGTTATCCCGGAAGCAGTAAAGGGCAGGGACCTGATCGTCAGGTCGGAGACGGGCACGGGAAAGACGCTGGCCTACCTGCTGCCGCTGTTCGGCAGGCTTAACGCAGGAGCCCGCGAGATGCAGACGATTATACTGTCGCCCACGCACGAGCTGTCGATACAGATACTCAGGCAGATCGAGCGGCTGTCGCAGAATTCGGCTGTCAAGCTCACCTCCGTACCCATCATCGGCGACGTCAACATAAAGAGGCAGATTGAGCTGCTCAAGGCCAGGCCGAATATAATTGTGGGCTCTCCAGGCAGGGTGCTGGAGCTTATAAAAGACCGGAAAATATCGGCCCACACGATAAAGACCATTGTCCTGGACGAGGCGGACAGGCTGCTGGACGACAGGAACCTGGACACCGTGAAGGCTGTTATAAAGACCACTTTGAAGGAAAGGCAGCTCATGATGTTCTCGGCGACAATGTCCCCGGAGGCGGAAGCGCGCGGCAGGGAGCTTATGAAAGAGCCGGAGTCCATAAAAGGGGAGGAGAAGCTCTCGGTACCCGATACCATTGAGCATATGTGCTTCCTGGCGGAACGGAGGGACAGGCTTGAGGTGCTGAAGAAGCTGCTGAGGATCCTTGAGCCGCAGAAGGCCGTCATATTTGTAAAGGACCTCCGGGAGGTGGACGAATTTACCGCCAAGCTCCAGTATCACGGCTTTGGAGCCGAAGGCATCCACGGCTCGGATGTGAAGCTGGACCGCAAAAAGGCCATGGAGGACTTCAGGGCGGGCAGGATACGGCTGCTGGTCGCCTCGGACCTCGCCGCCAGGGGACTTGACCTGGCGAATATAACCCATGTTTTCAGCCTGAATCTGCCCGAAGCGCCGGGAGACTATCTGCACAGGGCGGGCAGGACGGGCAGGAACGGGAGCCGGGGGACGAGCGTCTGCATTGCCGCCCGGAATGAGCTGCAGCTGATAAAGAAATATGAAAAAGCTCTGAACATAGCCATAAAGCCCAAGAGTATGTTCAAAGGCCGGATACAGGACGTCGAAAGGGTAAAGGGCTCTTAAGCTATTCCCTGAGCCTTTGCCTGCCGAGTTGTCCGTCAGGCTCCTCCGAACCTTCGTAAAATCTGCCCTTTACCTCTTCGCGGGGCAGCTTCGCGGGTTCTTTTTCTTCCTTCAGCATTTTCTCAATATCAAATTGGTTTCTGGCTCTGATTTCTTCCTTTTTCAGCTCGTTTTCCAGCCTCAGTTTTTCGATTTCCACTTTAAACTTCAGGATCCTGTTGATTACAAACGGACATACAACTATGACGGCAAGCGTAATCACTGACAATCCCGCGATCAAATCCGTATACATAGATCTCATTCCTCCCTGTTGCCGGGCTCCGGCCTAATATCATACTCCATCCTTTTAGCGGCGGCTTTTGCCGCCTTTTCGCCCAGCAGCTTTTCTATTATATGAAACGACATATCAATTCCGGCGGAGATACCTCCCGATGTAATAATGGAGCCTTCATCCACATATCTGACGCCGCGTTGAACCGTTATACCGGCGTACTCCTTTTCCAATCTGTCGATATCCATCCAATGCGTGGCGGCACGCTTTCCGTCCAGCAGCCCCGCTTCCGCCAGCAGGAACGCGCCCGTGCATACCGACGCCATTATGACGGCGCCGTTCATAGAGCTTTTAATCCAGTTTATGAGCTCTTTATTATGTATTTCTATTTCTTCCGCTCCGTATCCCCCGGGTATTACGACAATATCAAAACGGGGCGCGTCCGTGAAATCATATTCCGGCTGAACCATCAAGCCGTTTCTTGCTTTGACGGCATCTTTTGTCTGAGCTACAGTTTTTACTGCAAACGGTTTAAAGTCCGTCCCCGGATAGGACGTAATGGAAAACGCCTCAAAAGGTCCCGCAAAATCCAATACCTCGGCCTCATTAAAAAGCAGTATTCCAACAATCCACTGTTTGAACATTTCAGCCACCATCCCGCACGTCAATATATATCACAAAAACGGTCGGATTTCTTCTGTACATACTGAGAATATTATAAACGAATCTAATTATACCATAATGCTTTGACGTCAGCCAATAAAAAAACACATCCGATACGCCTTAAGCCTTCAACAGCCATGGCGCTTGCATTATCAGCGAAATCACCGTGCCGGGCCATGTGTGATTTTTTGCTGAAAGGGTTTAAAACCTGATGCCGGAACGGGCAGAAATGGAATAATAAATACATGGAAAAGGTCAAGAATAATTTACGAAGCGAATGATGCAAGCCGTGAGCATGTGGTATATATAACATGTCTCATAAAATCGGACGGAGGGATAGAATTGCTTACTTATGCTGTCATATCCATGAATCTGGCTCTTTTGTTTTACACCATAGGCGTGTGGGGCGAAAAGGGTCAGGGAACGCTGAAAAAATGGCATCTGGCGATGTTCTGGACAGGCCTGGCGTTTGACACGGCCGGTACGACGATCATGACAAAGCTGGCGAATGACGCGGTCCGGTTCAATTTTCACGGGATCACCGGCGCATTGGCGATTGCCCTTATGATGTTTCATGCCGTGTGGGCGACGGTGGTCCTCATTAAAAACCATGAGGGCATGAAGAAAAGATTCCACAGGTTCAGTCTGCTAGTATGGCTTGTCTGGCTGATACCCTTTGCATCAGGGGCGATATTTGCCATGATGAAATAAAAGGATACCGCTCTCTCAACCTTTGCCGGCCGTGCTGCCCTGCCGGTCCTGTGGAACCTCATGAAAACAGCTTTTTTGTAACAAATGAAGTCCCGCCTCATAATTAAATAATTCTATTGAAAGAATATCCCATCTTTAATACAATAAATATGGAATTTACAGAGCTCCGGCAAAAGATAAAAAGGAGAAAAACCATGATTAAAAATGTTATGGAAGCCTTCAGCCTCAGGGGCAAAACTGCGATTGTCACCGGGGGGTACAGGGGAGTCGGCTTTGGCGTGGCCACGGCGCTTGCACAGGCGGGCGCGAATATCGTACTGACGGCGCGGGGTGGGAAAGAGTCAGCGCAGGCGCTGAAGGAGCTTGAGCAGTATGGGGTGCGCTGCGCTTTCCTGCAGGGAGACGTAGCTGACAGGCAGGACTGCGAACGCATATGCGGCAGCGTTGCCGCCCAGTTCGGCGGGCTCGACATACTTGTGAACAACGCCGGCATCTGCAGGCACACCGCGACCTTCGGCATGGACTTTGCTGACTGGTACGACGTTATAAACGTGAATCTGACCGGCACCTTCCTTATGTCCTATTACGCCGGACAGATAATGAAGGAGAGAGGCGGGGGAAATATAATAAACATATCCTCCATGTCCGCCGAGGTGGTGAACATCCCCCAGTGGCAGTGCTCCTACAACGCCTCGAAGGCGGGCGTGAACCAGCTAACGAAAAGCCTCGCCCTTGAATGGGCGCCTTATAACATAAGAGTCAACGCGATAGCCCCTGGCTATATAACCACCGATATGATCCCTCCGGATGAAGGCGAGAGCAAGGGCTGGGCCGAATACTGGAAGGAGCTCACCCCGCAGAAGCGCATGGGAGAGGGGCTGGAGGTGGGCGCCATGGCCGTCTATCTTGCCTCGGACGCCTCTGCCTTTACAACGGGATCTATTTTACTGATGGACGGCGGGTATACGCTCGCCTGACCGAGGAGTGTACCGAATGAAAAACAGATGGGCAAAAGCAGGGGAAAATATAATTTTACAAAACAAAAGACTCAGGGTAGAGATAGCCTATCCCGGGACCTTTTACAGCGGCTCCAGGTTTGACTGGACGGGCTTCATAACCCGGATAACGCTTGACGGCAGGCACGACTTCTGCGTCCCTGAGCGGTATGAGCCGGGGAAGGGCACCGGCGGCGCCGGGCTCTGCAATGAATTCGGAATCAAGACGCCGGTCGGCTATGATGACGCCGGGGCGGGGGAGCAGTTTCCGAAGCTGGGCACAGGCCTGCTGAGGAAAAAGTCGGAGGACGCGTATGACTTCTTCACGAATTATGAGGTTGAGCCCTTTCCAATATTCGTAACCGCCGACGAAAGCAACGCCTGCTTCAAGGTCGAGCCTGTGGAATGCCGGGGATACGCCGTCAGGCTGCAAAAAACGGTGAGCATCAGGGACAATGCCCTGGCCATAGACTACAAGCTTGGAAACGCGGGCGTAAAACCTGTATTCACGACAGAGTACTGCCACAATTTCCTCGGGATCGACGGCCATAAAATAGGCAGGGAATACAGTCTCAGCTTTCCGCGGAAGGTAAAAGCCGACAGACTGGTCGGAAGCTTCACTTCATATGATGATAAAATCCGCTGGGAGGAAACACCGCAGGGAGACTTCTATGCCAAAATAGAGGCTGCAACGGCGGAGCAGCCATGGCAGTGGCAGCTGCTCCACGAGCCGAGCGGGGCGGGCGTCCGAGAGACCAGCAGGCTGCCGGTTTCGGAGTTCATCCTGTGGGGCTGTGCCCATGCCGTGAGCCCGGAGCTTATGATTGAAATATCCCTCGAGCCCGGGGGGCTCATGAGATGGACAAGGGAGTACGAATTTTTTTGCAGGTAGAAACCATGTAGATAAACAGTCTCGAAGGGGGTAATGAAATGCTCTATCCAAGAGAGAGCGAAGCGCGCGAAATCAAAGACCTGTCGGGCATATGGGAGTTCAAGCCCGACGGGAAAAACGAGGGGCACGAACAGAAATGGTATGCCTCGGGCCTTAAAGACACCATCATGATGCCGGTCCCGGCCAGCTACAACGATATCACGCAGGATCCTTCCATCCGCGACCACATCGGAGAGG
Source organism: Bacillota bacterium (assembly GCA_023415815.1). GTDB lineage: Bacteria > Bacillota > Clostridia > Acetivibrionales > DTU013 > JAEZJL01. The sequence goes on from JAEZJL010000466.1 coordinate 5,224, forward strand.
TCTGGTATGAAAAGAGCTTTTTCGCTCCGGCCTCGTGGAAGGACAGGCGGGTCGTCGTCAGGGCCGGAAGCGCGACGCACAAGGCGGTCCTGTGGGTCAACGGCGTCGAGGCAGCCCGCCACAAGGGCGGATATTTGCCGTTTGAGGCCGATATTTCCGGCATCCTCGAGTACGGCAGGGAAAACCGTGTGACGCTGGCGGTCGACAACATCCTGGACTGGACGACCATACCTCCCGGAGAGATAAAAACCTATAAGGACGCAATGCATCCCGAAGGCTATCAGACACAGGAATATTTCCATGATTTTTACAACTATGCAGGGCTTCACAGGCCGGTGCTGCTGTACACGACTCCCCGCGAATATATAAAGGACATAACCGTACATACCGGCATCGACGGCTGCAAGGGCATCGTCGAATACAGCGTCGAGCTCTCGGGCGGCAGCGCGGAGGTCAGGGTCGGCCTGCTGGACAACGGCAGGGAAATCGCGTCGGAAAACGGCCCGAGCGGCAGGTTTGTCGTCGAGGACGCCCGCTTCTGGGAGCCGGGGAACGCTTACCTGTATACCCTGTGCGTGCAGACCGTACGGCAGGGAGGGGGACTTGAAGACTGCTATCGCCTGCCCGTAGGCATCCGGACCGTAAAGGTGACGGAAAAGCAATTCCTTATAAACGGAAAGGCCTTTTACTTTAAAGGCTTCGGCAAGCACGAGGACTCGGACATAGCCGGAAAGGGTCTGAGCAATGTCGTCAATATAAAGGACTTCAACCTGCTCAAGTGGATAGGCGCGAATTCCTTCAGGACCTCTCACTACCCGTATTCCGATGAGATAATGGACCTCGCCGACCGCGAGGGCATACTGGTAATCGATGAGACTCCCGCCGTAGGCTTCAATTTCTGGAACAGGGACGTCAAGGTCTTCTGCGAGGAGCGCGTCCACAACGAAGCCCTGGAGCACCATTTGCAGGTCATCAGGGAAATGGTCGCCAGGGATAAAAACCATCCCTGCGTGGTCATG
>JAEZJL010000006.1 GCA_023415815.1 Bacillota bacterium
GTATAATCCGTCCTACAGGCTGAAATCGGCGGACGGAAATATGAAATATATAGGTAAATTCGATATTTCAGGCAACAAGACGCTGATCGTGACCTATTGCAATCTGTATAATAAAGCCGCCAATCTGGTTTACGGCACCCAGTTTTACGAAATATACGACTGCGATAACAGGCTGCTTGACAAGCGCTGCCTGAACATTTCGTTTTCCCTTGTCACCAGGGACGAAATGGTTGAAATGGCCGGCGAGGCGGGCTTCAGCCTTAAAGAGCTGTACGGGGATTACAGCTTTGGCGGCTTCACCGAAAACAGCATGTTTATGAACCTGCTGTTTACCAGACAGAATTAATTGCCGCCCATACCTCGTCCCTGCCCTGCTTTGATTCCGAAGAAAATGGAATCGGACCTGCGCCTTCTTTCGTGCCAAGGGCCTTCCGTATATCCGCAAGCTTTGCGTTTACCTGGCTTCTGGGCAGCTTGTCCGATTTTGCCGCCACCACAATATGCGGCACGCCCTGTTCCCTGAGCCAGTTATACATGACCGTGTCCTCTTCCGACGGAATATGCCTTATGTCAACCAGCAGGACGACCAGCCTCAGCTGCTGCCGCGAATGCAGGTAGGTATCGACGATATCGCCCCAGGAACGCCTCTTCTCTTTGGACACCTTTGCATAGCCGTAGCCCGGCAGGTCTACCAGGTAGAGCCTGCCGTCCACGTTATAGAAGTTGATTTCCCTGGTCTTGCCGGGCGTCACGCCTACCCTCGCCAGGTTCCGCCTGTTCAGCAGCGTGTTTATAATCGAGGATTTGCCCGCATTCGATCTGCCCGCAAAGGCGATTTCCGGCACGTCACCCGCCGGGTATTGGGCCGGTCTTACCGCAGTCAGCTCATATTTTGCATTGTTCAGTTCAAGTCCCTGCTTTGGAGCGCCGTTTTCCATCAGAGCTTCTCCACCCCGCCGTAATCCTCGCCGAAGGTTTCCACCGTCACCGATTTTATCTTCTGTTCCTCCCGCGGCCTGTCATTGTAATCCCTCTTTACGGCTACTATCCTGTCCGCCTCTTCGATGCCCTCGACGACCTTGCCGAAGGATGCGTACTGCCCGTCGAGATGAGTGGATTTTTCAACCATGATGAAAAACTGGGAGCCTGCCGAATTCGGCCTGGAGGAGCGCGCCATGGATATGACGCCCCTGTCGTGACTCAAATTGTTTTTGAAGCCGTTGGAGGAAAATTCGCCCTTGATGGAATAGCCCGGGCCTCCCATTCCGCTGCCCTCCGGGTCCCCGCCCTGGATCATGAAGCCGGGGATGACCCTGTGGAATATAAGCCCGTCGTAGAAGCCCTTCTGTGCGAGGGATATGAAATTCTTCACCGTGTTGGGGGCAATCTCCGGGTACAGCTCAAGCTTTATTTTATTGCCGTTTTCCATTTCAATTGTCATTGTCGGATTGTTCAACGTCGTTTTCCCCTTTCTTGTCTTTTGGGTCTTCCTTCTGCTGTCTGCCGCCGAAAAGCAGTCCCAACGCAATCACAAAAAGCACTAAGGTTCCCTTGTTTACATACTCCATGTCTATATTAAACCTGAACAGGACCTGAAGGATACCGAAAACCACAATTGCCACCCCTATCAGGAGGGCTATCAGCTGTCTATGCTTGCGTTGCAGCTTCATTTTCACGCTACCGCCTTTTCTCCGGCATATTTCTTTTCATGAAATTACCCAAATTATGATCATATTATACAGGTTCGGCGTACAAAAAGCTATCTTCATATCTGTCCGCAGATAAAGAATAATGAAACCGATAGCACCCAGCCCGTGATTCCCAGCATAACCACCCATTCAAGCAGCGGATGCAGCCATATCCCGGGCCTGACAGACACCGACGGGTCCAGCGAAAATGTCTGCCCCTCCAGCCTCGGCGCAAGCAGGAAGGCGGCGAAGGCCAGCGTTACGGCGGCGGCGGAGGTCACAAAGGCGGGCGGCAGCAGACTCTGCGGGTCCAGCGCGGCGGCGAGCCCGAACAACAGGATCATTGCAAGTCCGCCGTAAAAAAACGACATGGCGGCCGTCATATGCCAGGAGATTTTGTTCATCGGAAACAGTCCCACCATGGAGCAGGCTAAAGAGGCATAAACCCCGGCAGCCGCCGCAAGGACGGCGGAAAACGTACCGAAATACCTGCCGAAGCCCACCATAAAAACGGTGAAAAGCCCGCCGGAAACGACAAGGCAGGCGTTAAACAGGTATGCCAGCCTGGATACGTCCATTTCGCCGAGCTCCGAAATAAAATGGTTGAGAGGGCTGAACCTTTCATTAGCCCTTCCCCTGTATGGTATCGAGGCTGCGACGCAGCCGAGCAGCACCAGAATACTGCCGCCGACCCCCCAGACCGTAAAATATAGCGGCCCGGACAAAAGTCCGGTAATAAAATCCAAGCCCTCACCCCCGCAAATTCAAATGGCGCTCCGGGTCATATATGCTCTTGTGAAGTATTTTATGATAAATCTTCAGGTATTATCCGCGCCTGCGAACTTGCCCGTTTCAGACCGTAAAGGCCTCTTCCGACAGCTTTTCCGCCATTCTCGCGATAAGTATCCCGGCATAGCCCCCGTTTACGGTCTTTCCCTTGACCGCGTTGGCCGTCCAGTATTCAGGGCTTAAAATGATACCGTTCCTCGCCAGGATGGTCACGGCTTCCTCCAGCGTCATGCCTTCAGCCTTCAGCTTGATTGCCTCCTTCTGTTCGCTTCCCGACTGCTGGTAATCCCAGTAGCTTATCACGGGTATACTGTCGGAGGAGCAGAGATTGTTGAATTCTTGTATGTCCCGTACATTGACGTCGCTTGTGATCTGACCTATGGGATAAACAGGCAGGCCAAACGCGGCATATTCCGTCATCGACCTGCTATAGGCCCTCATCACGTCCCAGCGCATCAGCGCCCAATATATCTGGGGCATTGTAAACTTACAATATTTCGAGAAGATATCAAAAGGGACGGTATGCAGCGAGGGAATCGCGAAGGAGGTATAGCCCAGGGGTATATTGATGTCCTTAATCTCCGTGAGCATCTGCTCCGCCGTGTTTCTCATAGTGGAGGGCTCGAATTCCGCCTCGACATCCATGATGTAAAAGTCGGGCTCCAGGGCTGCAACCTTCCTGATTGCCGCTATTTCTCCGCTTACGTTCCTTCCGTAGCAGTATCCCCAGGCTCCGCAGGAGAGCCCCGCGCTTTTCAGCTCCTGCAGGGCATAGGCCTGCTGCCAGAACGCCGAGCCGTCGTGGGCCTTCAATATGTAACCGCTCAGGCCAAGCTCGTTCGCCTTTCGCACAAGTGCGTCCACATTGCCCTTTTCACTTCTGCTCAATTCCCATATCCATACATATCTGCCTTCCATAAACCTCACCCCTTCATATGAAATCACCGCTGTTTCTATTAATGTGAAACGCCGCCCCGAACCCTAACGAAATCCATGCATACGGATGGCAAACCGATTCGCTCAATTGGCTCCCTGAAAATAATTCGGAAGGGTGAGCTTCACCCATTTGTCGCAATAGTAGCCGTAATGGCTCTCAATTGTCAGCTTTTTGAGGTCGAACAGCGATACGCAGCCCTCGATGCGGATTTCCCTGCCGTTTTTACTCTTGGGATTTCCGGCATAATAGGTGGGGTATTTTCCTTGAGGAGAAAGAAAGCTGATCAGTTCACGCGCCGTCTCATAATCGATATAGCCTCTTTGCCCGATGGCTTCCGTTATCTGCCTGTTCAGCTCGTCATAGCGCCATTGTATGTCGTTTACGATATCCCCGACAACGCGGGACGTCCAGGGGTGCATGGCGAAGTACCGCATCTCCGGTATGATATAGTGGTTGGTCACGAGCACCATGTCATTGAGGTTTTCGCGCTGGGGCGCGAAATAAAGTGTGGAGGGACAGTTCTTTTCAGAATTGTTTTTATTGATGAAGCCTCTCGCGGCGAATGCGTCCTGGTATATCCGCCTTTGTGAGGATTGCTTTTTGTTGTAGAATTCCCAGAGACCGGGGTTGAAATCCAGGTAGCCCGCCGGGTACGAATAGTCGTTCCAGCGCGGCATCATGCCTTTATACAGGCCGTCCCGCCTGCCGCCGGACGGCTTCACCGCCGGGAGAAAGGGCCTCACCTCTTCGGGCGGAAACTGCATGACGTCGGCGACCACGCCCGAGCTCCCCGCCTCGACGACGCACGCCCGGTCGTTGAGCCCGTCGGCTATGATGTAATTCCATGAGACGCCCCTGGGCGTCTCGGCTATAACGTTTACCGCAGCCTCGGCGCTTCCCCCCTCCTGGACGCACTTGCGCACAAGCAGCAGCGAATTGACGCCTATCTTCTGCGGCTCGCAGTTTGCGGCGGGCGACATGTCCACCCCCGCCGCGGTCCCGTTCAAATTCATGGCCGAGACGCAGCCGACCATGCCCGGCGCGGTCGCGCCCACAAAGGGGATGGCCTTACCGCCCGGAGGCGGCAAAGGGTTGTATATTATCATTGCCGCGGTATTCTGGAAAACATCCGCGGTGGGAAACATGAAGTCTCTTCCGAAATAATGACCGTACCCGGCGGATTTGCCGAAGACGGAAAAAGCATTGCACATCAGCGGGATCTTCAGATCCTCGGGCCTCAGGCCCGCTATCCCGCGCATTGAGAAATTCCCCGTGTATACCATGGAGCACAGTACGTCGACCCCTACGTTCAGGACCGTCAGGCGCTCCATCGTGACCCTGGTCCCCGGGTTTACGCTCCTGCAGCCGTCATAAAGCCCCTGAATCTCATCCCTGATTTCCTGCGGCAGCGACGCGTAGGTCTTTTTCGAGAGCTCGTAGATAAGGAAAATAAATGCCTCCTGCAGCAGCTTCATCTTCTCGAGGACCTTGCTCCCGATAAATGAAAATACCACCTTGTCGGCAAAATCAACGGTCATGGAGGCTATGTCGCTCTCCGCAAGCGACCCGAGGAGATAGCCCATTTCATAACCGGTGCCTTCTAGATAATAGGCCTTTTTAGCCTGGCCCGTATCGTAATTGGTAACGCTTTTGCTTTCAGCAACGACACCGAGCCTGCCGAATTTATTGACGATCTTTACGACCTCGAAATTATCCCTGGCAAAGGCGCCCATCAGCGTCAGAACATGTCTGGCTTTTTCGCTGCTTCTGAACATACCGGCACTCCCGATAATTTTAATACATATCCATATATATTAAAAAAGCTCTCGGGGTGCGACACCTTTCACAGGTTCTCCACGATGATATTTCGCACTTTTTCCATCAGTCTGGCCTCGTCGGCTCTCCCGGATACGTCCGTACCCACCGGGGGAGAGATGACGCATTCCACCTCCGCGGCGCAAATACGAGAGCCGTCCTTGTTCATAACGCTGCGGGTATTTTTAAGCGTAACCGGCACAATCGGCACTCCCGCCTTGAGGGCAAGCTTGAGGCAGCCCTTCTTGAATTCGCTTGGGACGCCGTCTTCATTGATCCTCCCCTCTGGGAATATGACCATGGAATGCCCGGCCTTCAAGGTTCCGGCCGCCGTTTCCATGCAGCCCAGCGTCTGCCGTATATCCGACCTGTCGATAAATACGCATTGCATATATTTCAGTATGGTGCCGAGAATCGGTATGCGCAGCACCTCAACGATGGATACGAAGCCCTTCCTGACGTTTATGAAGCCGTGGATAACAATATTGTCCACATGGCTCTGGTGATTGCTGACAAAAAGCACCGGAGTGTTTGCCGGCACATTTTCCAGCCCTGTTATGCGGATAGAGGACCCGGTAAATTTGAAAAGGCGCCTGGCGGCCTTCGTGGTGTATCTGTCCGTCAGCGCGTCCCTTTCCTCCGCCCTGCCCCGCCTGTCAAGGTATATAATCCTGCGCAGGACCGGCAGCGTAAGTATTATGTAAGCCCATGACCTGAAATACCAGAAAAAAGTCCTTATCATCTATCCTCACAGGCCCCCTTTTAGATAGCATTCAACGCACTGAACCCTTCCTTCCTCGGAATTGCCGCAGACCTGCACCAGCTCCCTGCCGCAGGAGCTGCACTTCAATATGACCGGCGTATTGGGCTCCTCGTCGCTTATGTAGTTGACGCAGGCGAGCTCGCATTCGCCGGTTTCGCAATCAGCACAGCCTTCAGAGGGATAACCGTAAACGCACTCACAGTCGACCTCCGCACCCTCGCCGTCAAATATGCTTTTTAAATTCTTGCAGCTGCTGCATATGCACGCGCTCATTTTTTTGTCCCTCATCTTATTAAATAGTATATAAACATCTATGAAAATCTTGTCCTGTAGCCGCAGCCCCTGCACAGGGGCTCCAGCACCCTTCTCTCCGAAAAGCCTCCGTATAGCGACGCAGCGCGCTTCCCGCCCATGATCTCTTCAAAATCCTGCTCGAATATATTTCCCAGGCTTATCTCACCCTCGCGGTCCAGGCAGCAGGGCACCACCATGCCGTCCGCGAGAATCGCGGCCTGGTCCCTGAGACCAAGGCAGAAGCCTATGCCGCCCGGTCCGGCCTTTTTCGCGTCCGGCCATTCGAAAACCGGAGCGGTGTTAATATACAGGCGTTCCGCCAGCTTCACGCCCCTCTCTCCGGACAGCTGCGCAGCCTCAATAGGCCCGCACCCGAACGCGTCGCAGATCCTTTTTACAATATATGCATTTCCCGTATTCCTACCACCCACCGAGGCATTCCACAGTCTCAGGCTTACGATAGGCCCACCCTCGCCGAGCGCCGCCGCTGCAAAGCGGACAATTGAATCGATATACCCGTCAAGCCCACAGCCGGCAGTATTGGCCTCAAAGCTGTGGAGCGATATATTGACCTGCCTGAGCGCGGGCTTTCCCAGAATACTGCCTGATGTCTTTTCGAGCAGGGTGCCGTTGGTGGTCAGGTTCACCCTGAAGCCGCGCGAGGCGCTTATGTCAAGAAGCCTGCCAAGCTCGGGATGCAGAAGCGGCTCACCCATGACATGAAGGTATATGTGCCCGGTCCACCCCTCTATGCGCTCAAGCACCGTACCGAACGCCCCGGCGGTCATAAAAAGCGGCGGGCGCGACGTCTTCGGGCAAAAGCTGCAGGACAGGTTGCACACATTCGTTATCTCTATGTATATTTTTTTGAATCTGCTCACAAAAGCAACCTCAATATCTGTCTTCCGCCAGATAGCTCTCATATATCTTCCGGAAGTGAAAGCCGTAAATGGTGAAGGTTATGGCCAGCGGGAACAGCTTCGGACGCCTGAAAAGCGACCAGAATACCAGCCTCCAGTAGTACAGCCTTTCCTTTCCCAGCACTCCGAGCCGTATGTTCGACCTGACAAGCGCCAGGATACCCCCTGGGTTCAGACGGTGCTTGCCCGTCCTCGGCGGCCTGAACTCCTTCAAAAAGGTTATTACTCGCCGGTAATAGTGTTTTGGGGAGTAAATTGTCCCGACGATATCCCTGTAGCCCCTGATGAGCTCCCCGGAGTCCATTTTGGGGACGAAATTCAGGCTCATGTCCGTATTGTCCCCTGAGAACTCCTCCGTAAGCCTGCCCTCGCCCTGAAGCCGTTTATAAAGTCCCGTCCCCTTCGGCGCATTCAAAAGCCCGACCATGGCCGAAACTATCCCGCTTTCCTGGATGAAGCCGACCATTTTGGCGAACAGGTCGGGCTTGTCGCTGTCGAATCCGACGATGAAGCCGCCCTGCACCTGCAGGCCGCGCCTCTGTATCTTCCGGACACATGCAATCATGTCCCGGTTTTTGTTCTGCGTCTTGTTGCATTCGAGCAGGCTTTCTTCATTTACGGTTTCTATTCCTATGAATACTGTATCAAATCCCGCCCTTACCATCAAGTCCATAAGCTCCTCATCGTCGGAAAGATTTATGGAAGCCTCGGTTATAAAGGTGAAGGGATGCCTGTGTTCATCCATCCACTTGATCAGCGCCGGCAGGATCTCATCCTTGAGCCGTTTTCTGTTGCCGATAAAGTTGTCGTCAACAAAAAACACGCCTCCCCGCCAGCCTCTCGACCGGATGGCCTCAAGCTCGGAGAGCAGCTGACCGGCGGACTTTGTCCTCGGGGTATGTCCGAAAAGGGCGGTGACATTGCAAAAATCGCAGTTGAAGGGGCAGCCCCTGGAATACTGTATGTTCATGGTGGCATATTTCGAAATATCGACCAGATCCCATGCCGGTATCGGAGTCGCCGCAAGGTCCGCCCACCCGTCCGAGCTGTATATATGGCCCGCCCGGCCCGCCTCAAGGTCCCGCAGGAAGGCGGGCAGCGTCAGCTCGCCTTCGTTGAGCAGCAGATGGTCGACGTCGGCATAATCCTCGCTGCTGCAGGTGAAAAGCGGTCCGCCCGCCACAGTACTGACGCCCAGCTGTCTGCACCGGTCTATGACTTTTCTCGCGGAGGCCTTCTGTACCGTCATGGCGCTTATGAACACATAGTCGGCCCAGAGCAAATCCCTGTCGCCGAGAGCGGAAACATTCATGTCCAGCAGCCTTTTCTCCCAGCTGTCCGGCAGCATAGCCGCGACGGTTATCAGTCCCAACGGCGGAAAGCCTGCCTTCTTCGATATGAATTTCAAGGCGTAATGAAAGCTCCAGTATGTTTTCGGGTATTCCGGATAGATCAGAAGCACTCTCATGAATATCACCCTCCCAATAAATTTTAAAATATTATCGAGAGATATTATTACCCTTCGAGGGTGCAAACTTGCATATTACAGGCTTATCCCTGCAAAAAAGCAAAGGGGCCTCGCGCCCCTGAGCTTTTCTCCGCCATATCCGTCATCAAAGCTCTATTTCCAGCCGCAGAAGCCTGGCCAGAACCTTTACTGCCTTTATGTCCGCCATCTCGGTGGCAAGGCTTCCGCTGTTGCTCACAAGCAGAAGCTTATTGCCTTCAAGCTTTTTGAGCAGCCTGACAACCCTGGCGCCGTTATACTCCAGCAGGCAGAAGGAATCCTTTTCAACCTCCTGCGTCATGTGAGCCAGCGCAAGGTCGCCCTTGCATATCCTTAAGCCCGAGAGGTCGCTATCCTGTATCTGCAGGTAGAAGACCTTTTCCTTTGGATGTCCTTCGATCTTGTTGTCTATGACCGGCAGCTGTTTTTTCCCCAACGTCTCCGTCAGCTTATAGTCGTAAACCGGTACGGTTTTGAGAATGGCGCCCAGCGCATCGTTCCAAACCTGCTGCACGGGCGCCGGAGGCGCTTTCACGGCCGTCTTCGCCGGAGCCGCCCGCCTGTCGGCCGGCCCGGTATCATAGATCTCCTCCTCCGCCTGTTGCCCGAGGAGCCTGTAAACCCTTGCGACCAGGCTGTCCTTCAGGACCTTTTTACCGCTTTCGACCTCGTCTATGTAGCTTTCGGACACTCCCAGCAGCTTTGCCAGCTGTTTTTGCGTAAAGTTTTTTTCTTTTCTCAATCTGCTTATTTCCGTCCCTATCCTGCTCAAAGCGTCCTCCTCCAGGAGATGGCTCTCCCCGTCTGTTTCTATTCGCCCGCCCTGAGGCAGTCTATACCGGGTCCAGCTCCGACAGCGTTGCGGGCAGCTCGTGCGCGGTATTGACATTGCCTGGCCCCGTCACCAGGTCGAAGCAGGCTACGACAAGCCTTCCGTTCCATATGATCGGCTCGCCCGGCTGGTCCAGCTCCCCATGAAAGCCGTCGGTGTCGGGGCTCTGCGCTATCCGCACGACCTTTCCTTCGGGTGTGACCTTTGCGATTGCATTGGCGCAGAAATCCGCAATAAACAGGTTGCCGTCAGCATCCATGATCATTCCGTCGGTGGACTGAAGCTGTGCCCTGTCCTGCGCCCATACGCTGTTTTCCTTCACGGTGCCGTCGGCGTTGAAGCTTATCTTGTAGACCGCTCCGTCGCCGAAATTGCCAATGAGCAGGTTGCCCTCGCGGTCGAACTCTATGCCGTCCACCCCGTACTGGCAGTCCGGGTTGTAGGTTATGAACGTGGTCAATATGTTTTTATCCTTCAGAGTATTCGTCACGCTGATATTTTCGTCGTCTAGCCCGAATTTGTATACGCAGCTCAGAAGCTTGCCCGAAGGATCCTTTTCCCTGGAAAGCATGCTCTGGGTCAGGTAAATATGCCCGTCCCTTATGCGCATGCCGTTGGGATGCTCCATGTCCTTTGCCACGACGGTGTTTTTCACTATCGTGTCCCCTTCTATTTTAAGCCTCAGTATGCGGCCTTTGAATATCAGCTCCGGAGCGCCGGACCAGCCCTGGTTGTCGCATATGTAC
>JAEZJL010000017.1 GCA_023415815.1 Bacillota bacterium
AATTATGACCTCTGTATCCTGGCCGGTTTCAAGCGCATGGAAATATGGGTAGAGACCGGCGGCGATCACTTCTCTGGGTTCCGAATCACCATAGCATTTTTCGAAAATATCCATCCTTATGTATTCTCCCCTTTTTTGAAAATTTAGGAACAGGTCTGCCAGCCCGTATAAAGTCTGAGCAGGCATAAATAAGCGGACAAAGCTATTTTAACACAAAATAACAAATTAGTATACAAGCATATTATACGGAGCTCCGCCCGTGCGGGGCGGTGATTGCAATCGTCCGGGCCGCCGTGTATAATGAGGATAATATTGGGTTAAGGGGGAAAGCGTATGGACGGGACTTCAGGAAATGTTGCCGTTATTACCGGCGCTTCGTCGGGAATCGGGAAGGCTGCGGCTGAATTTCTTATGAATAAGGGCTACAAGGTTTATGGAACCTCGAGAAAAAAGCCCGCGGATGAAGACGTTGTGAAGGCGTCCTCAGGCGAAGGTTTTATCAGGATGCTGCAGCTTGACGTATGCAGCGAAGAATCCGTCAGGGATGCCGTAAACCGGGTACTTGAGGCGGAGGGCAGGATAGACGTCCTCATAAACAACGCCGGGATGGGCATCGCCGGTTCGGTCGAGGACACTTCCCCCGAAGAGGTATTCAAGCAGTTCGACGCAAATTTTTTCGGTATGCACAGAATGATACGGGAGGTGCTTCCCGCGATGAGAAAACAGGGGAAGGGCCTTATAGTCAATATATCCTCGGTGGCCGCGGTATTTCCGATACCCTACCAGTCCATGTACGTGGCAAGCAAGGCTGCAATCGAGGGGATGAGCGGCTGCCTCAGGAACGAGCTCAGGCCCTTCGGCATCAAGGTTGCGCTTGTGGAGCCCGGCGATACGAAGACGGGCTTCACCGGCAGCAGGGTCATTGCGGCCGGAGCCGACGACAATTCAGCCTACAGGAATTATTTCGGAAAGTCGCTTGATGTGATGATAAGGGACGAGACGAACGGCCCTGACCCGGTTGTCGTCGCCAGGGAGGTCTACCGGGTGATGAAGCGGAGGAACCCTCCGGTGAAGGTGGCCGTCGGCTTCAAATACAAGGCTTTTCTGTTCATTTCCAGGCTCGTGCCATCGTCTTTTCAGTCCTTCATCGTCTCAAAAATGTACGAAGGCTGATTGCGCCGCAGCTGCCGCCGATGCGACGCCGGAGGGTTCCGTGCGGGGAGCTCAGTCCGGCGCGGAGGGCTTTGTGACGGAGAGCACGCACCGCATGGTAATTGAAACAAGGACAAGGCTGCCCCCGGCGATCGCCCAGACCGCCGGAGCCTCGCCCAGGACGAGGAACACCAGCACCGGGTTCATGATCGGTTCAATCACGGGTATCAGCACGCCCTCGAGAGCCGAAACCTTTTTTATGGCAATCGTATAAAGGACATAGGACAGTCCGAGCTGGAAAACGCCCAGCAGCAACAGTCCCAGCCAGCTTTCCCGGCCCTGCAGGGGAGAGCTTATCATAAACGGCGCTCCGATCAGGGCTGTCAGGGTGTTGCCCCAGAATACCGTCTCAAGGGGGGAAGCCGATTTCTGGCTTCTCAGGCACACGATGGAGACGGCAAAGCAGATGCCGCTCAGAAGCGCGATCAAATTGCCCGCGAGCCCGCCGGCCTTGAGATCGTCAATAAAAAACAGCACCATGCCGCCAAGCACGAGAAATATCGTAATCCAGTCGGACTTGCCCACGCGCTCCTTCAAAAACCACGCGCCCAGCAGCGCCACATATATCGGGGCGGTGTACTGCAGGAGGATGGCGTTTGCAGCGGTCGTAAGCTTGTTTGAAATGACAAAAAGGGTAACGGTTGAGGCGTATGCCAGGGTACCCGCTATCTGCGGCAGGGTGCGCGGTAGCCGGGGCCGCCGTATGATGGCCAGCATCATGAGCGCCGCGATAAGGCTTCTCATGCCGGATATGGCGACTGGGTTCCATTCCACCAGCTTTATCAGGAGCCCTCCCGAGCTCCAGAGCAGCGCCGTAATAACAAGCAGCAGCAGGGACACCGGGCGTGAGGCCTCCCGCTTATCGATATTGTAAAGTCTCATTTTATCGCTTCCTCTGACGTATTTTAATAACTTTATCGCAGCAGCGGAGAATACTCGCGCCGCATCGTGCCCGTATCCAGCACCTCCGCTATTTTGGAGGCGCCCAGCTTCCGGGCGTACAGGAAGCCGTCCCAGGCCGCCTGCGAAAAGCGTCCGTCCGCAAGATAATCAAGTATCCATTCGCCGCAGTACTCCGGCTCGGATTGGTGCGTCCCGGAGCCCAGATCCCGCAGCCATCTCTGGTTGAAAATCTCATGCGGTCCGATAGGCGGGGCAATTATAATGGGAATTCCCAGGCCGCAGTAGAAGGAAAGCTCCGACGGCTTGGTCCAGAGCAGGTCCGTATCCCGCATAAGGCGGCTGAATTCACTGAAGTAGGCGTTTTTGTCGGGATTGTAGACCACTCTGGCGTGACCGTTCCCGGTCAGCTTATATTTTTCCAGAAGCCTGTCAAAATACTGCTTTACTTCCGGCCTGTGAGCCGCCACAAGGTTCAGCCTTATCCTTCCGGCGCGGATGCTTGGTGACAGGCTTTTGAGCACGCCCTCCGCGATTTCCGACTGCGCGCCGGCCCCTCCCACTGCATAAGTGAGCGTCAGAGGCCCGGCGGGGGCCGAGGGGTCCCAGCAGCCGCCCAGATAATGCCCGGCCTCCTGGCCGTGAATGGTGCGGAAGCGCTTTGTCGGGTCGAGCCTTATCAGACGCTGCGCCAGGTCGTGCTTCAGGATGGACATGTCCGCTCCGCCGATGTTTTCTTCAGGGAGGGGAAAGCCTGTCAGGAATATCCTTTCGTCGGGGACTCCGTATTCCTTGAGGCGGCGCATTGCGTGGCCGCAGGGTGCGAAATAGACGATCCGGCTCTTCTGCGGGCGCTCCGCGACCCAGACCCTGTTTATATCAGCGTCGCAGATGATGCAGTAGACGGGAAGGTCCGTGTGCTCCTCCGCTGCGATTGCCGCGGCATAAAAGGAGGTGACCACCGGCAGCTTGCGCGACAGCAGCTTGCTGCTCATGCCCCGGCCAAGCCCGCGGCGTATCAGCGAGTAGAGGGATTTTACCTGAAGCGAGGGCTTTGACTGATCCCGGAAGGGATAATAGGGGAATATGTTCTGGAGCCTTTCCAGCACGCTGAAAAGCGACGGCCCTATGACGGGGAACTGCCTTGTCCTGGAAAGGAATTCGTAGGAGCTCTGGAAAAGCCTCCACAGCCTCCGTTCGCGCTCCGAGCTCATTTCGTTCTCGCCGAACAGCTGGATATCCTCGCAGGCATACCTTCTCAACGGGTACGTGGCCCTTTGATGGCCCAGCCCCATGTTTGCAGAAATGACCCAGACAGCGCCGTCTTTTTCCAAATACTCTCCCCCTTGATAAAACAGATAAAAAACATAATAATATATTATCAGCATTAAACAGTTTATGAAAGATGTACGCCATATTCAATAAAATTTTAACAGGCCGCAGGGAAATCCGATGCCGAAGCTGCGGCAAATATGGTAATATTATATAAAAATTCCGTCATTGGAGGTAGTCTTATGAGTGGAACGCTCACAACGGTTTTTTCCGCCGTCAACATTGCCATCATAGCCTTTTTCGCCGTGCTTTTGGTATACTGCATGGTGCTTTTCATCAGGCTGGCCCAGAAAGCAAGCAGGGCGCTGGACATATATATACGCAAAAACGAGAGGGGCGATTGAGAAAGGCATGAAAAATAAAATTCAATTAAAATTAAAAAAACAGTTGCATATTTTCCAGATTGCGGTTATATTAGTATATAGCTGAACGCTCAATATTAAAGAAGGAGGTTGTGACCTTGATGAAAAACAGGTTAGGCATCGTTTTTTCAGAGAACAGAAACGGCAAGGCAAATTTTGAATTCAATTTTAAGGCACAGCCTGTGTCTCTGATTTTGCAGCATCGGATTTACGGATCCTGAATGTAATCACGCAAAAAGGAGCCATGGGTAGACCGAAACCCATGGCTTTTATATTGGTACGAAGCGGAGAGGATTTGACTGCCGGCGTTTAAAACCGCGAGGCTGCCGTACCGAATAAAGGATAAAGCCATGGACTCGAGGTCTGTGGTTTTTCTTTTGTGCATTTGACATACGGCAGGTGTACAAAAGGGAGGGGCTTGAAGCCCCCGGACATTAATTTTCAGACGGATATTTTTTGACGGAAAGAAGGAATCGACTTGAAAAAACCCGCAATTTTATGGAAGTTCATGAAGGGTTACAGGCTGCTTTATCTGGGAGCGATAGTCTCGATAGGGCTGGCAACGCTGTTTTCCATCGTTGTGCCGCTTGTGATCCGTATTACGATAGACTCGATCATAGGCGACAAGCCGATGGAGGCCCCTGACTGGGTGCTCGGCCTGATCGCCGGTCTCGGCGGGAGGACGCACCTGCTGCAAAACCTGTGGATATGCGGACTCGCGGTTATATTACTTACGGTTTTAAACGGATTCTTCCTGTTTGTCAAGGGCAAGTCGTCGGCGGTAGCGGCAGAATCCATCGCCCGCAACATCAGGGACGGCCTGCTCGATCATCTGCAGCGACTGCCCTATGACGAGCATG
>JAEZJL010000024.1 GCA_023415815.1 Bacillota bacterium
CTCGTAATCATACCGGCTTATAATGAAGAAAAAAATCTTGAGCGGCTTCTGGAGAGACTGAAGAAGGCGTGCCCGGAATATGACGCCGTTGTGGTGAACGATTGCTCAAAGGACAACACCCTGGGCATATGCAGGGCTCATGGAATTAATACGATTGACCTCCCCGTGAATCTTGGTATTGGCGGCGCTGTCCAGGCAGGCTATAAATACGCCTTCTATAAGAGCTATGACGCTGCGGTCCAGGTTGACGGCGATGGGCAGCACGACCCGCGTTTTATCGGCATGCTGGTAGACGAAATCCGCAGGGGAAGCAGCATATGCATAGGCTCCAGGTTTATAGACAGAGAGGGCTTCCAGTCATCCGCCGCCAGACGCGCGGGCATCAGGTTCTTGAGCGGCCTCATCCGCTTGTTTACAGGCAGGCTCGTCACAGACCCGACCTCCGGCTTCAGGGCATGCGACGGGAAGTGTATCGCGCTCTTCTCCAGAGAATATCCCAGGGATTATCCCGAGCCCGAAACCATCGTAAACGCTACCAGGCACGGACTTACCATAACCGAAATACCGGTTGTCATGAACCGCAGGGAGGAAGGCAAGTCATCAATTACGGGTATAAAATCGTTTTATTATATGGTCAAGGTCAGCCTGTCCATTATTATCGCTTCATTCTACAAGCGTGAGAATCCGGAGGCCGGAGAGTCATGAATACCAGACTTCAAATCATTATGATTGCCGCATCCTTACTGTTCACGGGCTATGTAACGGTCATGATAAGGAACCGTAAGATCGAATTGAAGTATACCCTGGCCTGGCTTCTGGCAGGAGTATCGTTTCTGGTGCTGTCGCTGTTCCCGGGGGTACTGGTTTTTATATCAAAGCTGCTGCACATCATAGAGCCTGTAAATACGCTCTTCCTGTCCATTATATTTTTTATGCTGCTGATAATATTCACCCTTACGGTGGCTCTTTCGAGAAACGCCAACAGGGTCAAGACACTCACGCAGGAGCTCGGAATTATAAAAATGGAGCTTGAAAAGCTGAATAGTTCAAGGGGCGAGGAAGATTAGCTGATTCCCTGCGATTCGCGCCCCATACCCATTTCGTCATATGTGACAACGATGTTCTTTCCTATTTCCTTGGCATGATAAAGCGCCCGGTCGGCCAGCTCCAGAACTTCCCTGATGTTTTTCGAATGCTTCGGATACTGCGCTATGCCGCAGCTGACGGTGACCTTTTTCTTCTCCTCCTGCGCGCCGAGGTATATCCTCTGCTTTTCCAGCTGCTTGCGTATCCTCTCGCCGATGCTTTTTGCAATTATGATATCCATGTCCCGTATCAGTATTAAAAATTCCTCCCCGCCGTATCTGACGGGTATGTCCGTCTTTCTGATACACTGGGTTATTATATCCGAAAAGAGTACAAGCAGCTTATCTCCGGAGATATGTCCGTAAGTGTCGTTGAAGCCCTTAAAATTGTCCAGATCAAAGATCAGCACATTGAGCGAGGCCCTGTTCGCATCGGCGTATTCCACCTCCTCGCTGAGCTTCTGGTCGAAATAGTGCCTGTTGGCAAGGCCCGTGAGCTTGTCCGTCCTCGCCATCTTGAATTCCTTCCTGCGGAGCTCGTCATATTTTTTGACCTCGGAGTTTATTCGCGAGATGCCGAAGGCGCCCAGGATAAAAAGCAAGGCCTTTACAATAAGCCTCGAAAAGCTTAGGTCCGTATCGTTTATCAGAGATGCGGAAATCGAGGAGGCGGTATAAAAAACTGCGCTGAACGCGCTTATCCTGAATGTGAACAGAGGGTCGTTAGAAATACCGCAGAAGCCTAACAGGAAAAATATAAAAATATATACATCCGAATCGAGACCGCCGGAAAACATAGATATGACGGTGATTACGAATATGTCGATATACAGGCTGACGGCGGGTATTTTATTGTTTCTTGCAATATAAGCGGTCATCGCCCCGTTGTAAATCACAGCCGCGGCAAGCGCCTCATACAAAGCATAGCCTTCCGTACGGATATTCGCATTCGATAGGGTCAGGAGCGCAATAAAAAATAGGATGAGCCACCGGAAAAACAAAATGATGGCTTCATTCGATTTCTTTCTGATTTTTTTGCTCCTGTCATGCCCGGTAAAATCACCTTCGATAAAAATCATCCGCCCATCAGCAAAATATGCTTTAAAAATCCCGTTCACACCCTATATCTATCATTCTATAGGTTTTTCCGAAATTCTGCAATAAGTATAAAAACATATGCCGCAATAGTGCATTAAGACCATAGGACTATAGTACCCGGGCCATTAATAGTACTATGCACTGATGACACGCGGCAAGCACTCATGGTATAATATTAGCAGATGTATTATAAGCTTACGGAACGAATATCCGTTTTGACGCCGGTTATACAAAGGAGATGACTTTATGGGAAAGGTTCTGCCATGCGCCATATGCGGCAAGCTGTTTGAGATGAACGGTTTCAGGGAGGTCTGCCCGGCCTGTCTGGAAAAAGATATAAAGGACTTCGATTCGATAAGGGACTATCTGTACGTACACCCCAGAGCCAAGGTTTTTGAGGTGTCAAACAATCTTGACATTCCTGTCCCCGTTATAAAAAGGTACCTTAAAGAGGGCAGACTGGAAATAATAGAAAAGAACAACCTTTTTCTTAAATGCGAAAAGTGCGGTAAGCCCATATGCTCCGGTACACAGTGCAGCGACTGCTTGAAACATGCGACGCACGACTATGCCGCCACATTTGTGGGTGGCGTGCCCAAGAAAGCCAAGATCTCGTTTCTTGCCTCAGGAAAGAAATAGACGCGGGTTGCTCAGTCCATGGCATCTATTCCGGTAAAAACGGTTTTTTCACCGTCGAAGGACACGCGTACGTACGCCTTGCCTGCAAATTCCCCTGCCAGCTCCGGCGATAGTTTTATATGCACGTCAATCGTTTTTTTCACGTCTATGAAGATCCTGTCGAATATATCGCTCTGCATTATCCTCAGTATAGATTCAAGGTATTTCACAGGTGAATGTGCGGATTTGTTTTCAATCACCACCGGTATCCTCGCTTTTTTATCAGGGCTGAAAACCTGAATATGCACGCTTCCCGGCTCGTTAATATTATCGGTAGGATACAGCATGTCCCTTTCAAATAAAACATCGGATTTCATATACGGCGCCCTCCAAAAAGAATGATTCTCATACAGTATTAAAATATCACTAAAAGCCGTTTTCGTAAAGCTTTTTATAGACG
>JAEZJL010000041.1 GCA_023415815.1 Bacillota bacterium
CCTCTCGGCTGTGATGGTGCTCTCCTTGAGCAGGCGGTTCCGGGAATCGGTATTGTATCTTTCGCCTTCGACGATCTGAAGATTGAACAGGCGGAAGGCTATTATGAACGCGAATACCGCAAAGCCAAGACTGACTATAAAAAATCTGTTGTTCAATTTTTCCTTCATTAGGTTTCACCTCTTAACTTGCCGCACATACCGTTAATACTTTCTTGCCGCCTTGCTTTTCTCTTCAAACCGGCGGTTGGTCCTTATTACGAACGCGTATAAAAATACGGCTGCAACGCTGTTGTACAGTGCCTCGGGCAGGATTCTGTGCGTCAGCGGGTAAAGCAGCTCCATATCTCCGCTCATGAACGTATTTAAAAAGTAAACCGCGGTCTCATAGAGCACGGATGCGGAAAACGTGAAAAAGACGACCACCAGGAGGTTTTCCCTGTAGAGCCTCCGGTTCACCGAGCCCACGGCTATGCCGAGGTACATGCCCAGAAGCGTATAGAAGCCGAGCAGCTTTCCGGACAGCATGTCAAGGGCCAGACCGGCAAAAAAGCCGACGACCGCGCCCTCCACATTGCCTCTTATCAAAGCCGTCAGTATGATGAAAACCACCAGTAGATTGGGGATTACATTATATATCCTGATGTACTGAAGCAGTGTGGACTGCAGCAATAGGAAAAGCAGTATGCCTATGGAATAGAATAGGATTTTAAACCTCATTTTTCAACGCTGCCCGTCTCTCCGGCATTATCGCCGCTATTCTTCAACACGTAAACCTCTTCAAGCCTTTTAAAATCCGCCGCTGGCTCGATTACGGCATATCTGTTCATCTCGCTGTTGGTTTTTCTCACTTCCACGACCTTGCCTATAAGTATGCCCTTCGGGTATTTCCCCCCGAGGCCGGAGGTTTCGATAATATCCCCAACCTCTACGTCGACCTCCAGAGGTATGTAGTCCATTTTGCACAGGCCCTTTTCCTTGAGCGCCATGTCTCCCCTGACGATGGCATGGCCTCCGCCGGCCTTTGAAATCCAGCCGGCTACGGCGCTTTCCTCGTCTATGATCGTCAATACCTTGGAGGAGGTGAGGTCGGAGGACAGGATGCGCCCTACAAGCCCCTTACCGCTGGTCACGACCGGATAGTCGATCTGTATGCCCTCTCTGGAGCCGATGTCGATTTTAAATATGTTGAACCAGTTGCCCGGGTCGATTGCAATGATATTGGCGCCAAGGAACTGATAATCTCCGAACTGGGCCTTGAGGCTCAACGCCTGCCTCAGCTCCTCGTTTTTGTCCTTGAAGGACTTCAGCTCCCTGTTTTCCTTTTCCAGCTCGCTTACGTAGCTTCTGAGGCTTTCGTTTTCCTTCCTGACAGCCTCGATATCCTTGAAAAAGGCGAACCCGTCCTCCACCCGCTGGCCCACGGAGGTCAAAAAGCCCTGGACAGGCGTCAGCGGTACGCTGATAATATTGTTCAGCCAGTTCAGCTTACTGTTTCTGTCGGCAGAGACCCCTATGGCAACTAAAATAATGATGGTTATTATGGATATAATGAACCATTTGCTTCTGAAAAGGCGCAGCAAAGGATATATCTCCTCTCTATTTCAGTTTTCGCGGAGAAATCAGGACCTTTTTCAATGTCTCTATCTCGTCCAGTACCTTGCCGGCTCCTATCGCTACGCAGTCCAGAGGTTTCTCCGCAGCGGAAACGGGCATCCCGGTCTCTTCCTTTATCAGTTTGTCCAGTCCGCTCAGAAGCGCCCCTCCGCCCGCGAGCATTATACCGCGGTCCATGATGTCCGAGGCGAGCTCCGGCGGCGTTTTCTCAAGGGTGTATTTTATCGAGTCTACGATGGCGTTGATCGGCTCCTTCAGAGCTTCAATGATTTCCGAGGAGGATATTGTAAGGTTTTTGGGAAGGCCCGTTATCAGATCCCTGCCCCTGACCTCCATGAATTCCTCCTTCGGCTTTGGATACGCCGCGCCTATGGTCATCTTTATGGTTTCGGCGGACCTTTCGCCTATCATAAGGTTGTATTCCTTTTTTACGTAATGCACGATTGACTCGTCGAATTCGTCGCCCGCAATCCTGAGGGACTTGCTGGTTACTATGCCTCCCAGAGATATTACGGCCACTTCGCTGGTGCCGCCGCCGATGTCTACGATCATGCTTCCCGAAGGCTCCTCCACCGGGAGGTTCGCCCCTATGGCTGCGGCCATGGGCTCCTCGATCAGGTAAGCCTCCTTGGCGCCGGCCTGAAGCGTCGCCTCCTCAACCGCGCGCTTCTCGACCTCGGTGACTCCCGAGGGCACACATATGACGACCCTGGGCTTTGACATGATGCCGGTGCTGATGGCTTTTTTTATAAAATATTTGAGCATGCTCTGTGTAACGTCGAAGTCGGCTATTACTCCGTCCTTCATCGGCCTTATGGCGACTATGTCGCCCGGCGTCCTGCCGATCATATTCTTGGCGTCGTCTCCGACAGCCAGGATGCTGTTGGTTTTCCTGTTTATTGCCACCACGGAAGGCTCCCGGACCACGATTCCCCTTCCCTTGACATGGACCAGCGTATTAGCCGTCCCCAGGTCTATTCCTATGTCTCTTGCAAAAAATCCCATTCGTAATGCCCTCCTGAATTCTTCTCCTTATATAAGCGCATATATGCAAAGATTTTGGTCAAATCCTTTTCAACCGCGTGCGCAGCCGCGCACCGCCGCTACATCAGGCCCTGCTCCTTGAAGCTTATGTACCTGCCGTCTCCTATGACTACATGGTCCAGCACCTTTATTCCCAGGATGTTTCCCGCGCTGACCAATCTCTCGGTGGTTTCGATGTCCTCCCTGCTCGGCTCCGGATCTCCGCTCGGATGGTTGTGCACAAGCAGCATGCCCGAGCAGCCTGACCTGACGGCCTCGCTGAAAACCTCTCTCGG
Source organism: Bacillota bacterium (assembly GCA_023415815.1). GTDB lineage: Bacteria > Bacillota > Clostridia > Acetivibrionales > DTU013 > JAEZJL01. The sequence continues at coordinate 2,934 of JAEZJL010000041.1, forward strand.
ATGCACGATCGAGGAGTTCAGGCTGCCCATCGAAATATTAACGTGCTTTATTATATGGTTTTTCGTGTTCAGCAGTATGACCTTGAACACTTCTTTCCTTAAATGCCTCATATCCTCCATGAGAAGCCGGCTGACATCCTCCGGTGATTTTACCGTCATCCGGTTGCTCATTGCAAGAGCCGAGGCTACCCTTTTCGACAGCTCCATGACTGCCTTTATCTGCAAAGCCTTTACCTTTCCGACGCCCCTGGCCGCCCTGAGCTCCTCCAGCGACAAATCGTGCAGACCCGTAATTCCGCCGTCCTCCTCGCCAAGTGTAAGTATCCTTTGAGCCAGCGTTACGGCAGTTTCCTCCCTGTTCCCGGAGCGTATCACCACCGCCAGAAGCTCGGCATTTGAAAGGGTCTCCGGACCGAATTTCTCAAGCTTCTCGTACGGCCTTTCGTTTAAAGGCATATCCTTGATTCTCAGTCTGTATTGCAATTTATATTGTCCCCCTGTATCGCTTTTACTTGCATCCCTCCTTGATTATACCATTTTTATGCAATTTTCTTCAATAAAAAAATGTTTTTGGCAGCCATTTCTTACATATTTTGTTTTCCCTGCTCACGCAAGTCGTTATCCTATTTATTTTAACATCCTGCATTTGAACAGACAATCGTAAAAACTGTAAATCAAAAAATAAAACCTTCTCATGCCAGAGGGTCGAGGCCGAATTCCTCCAGGAGCCTTCGCAGCCTCATAAGCGGCAGACCCACAACATTCGAATAGCAGCCCTCTATACCCTCGACCAGCAGCGCCCCCCTGCCCTGCACGGCGTATGCTCCCGCCTTGTCAAAGGGCTCTCCGGTCCGTATGTAAGCCTCTATCTCGTTATCGGCAAGCCTTGCAAATCTTACCCTGGTCTCTTCGTAACAGGTTTTGGATTCGCCGCTGCGGGTATCTATCAGAGCAAGGCCCGTAATGACCGAATGCTCGCGGCCGCTCAGCTCTTTAAGCATTCTGCGCGCGTCGGCCCCGTCCGAAGGTTTTCCGAAAATGCTTCCGTCAACCACCACAATTGTGTCGGCTCCCAGTACAAGTCCTTTGGCGCAGTCGCCCGCGACGCTGCCCGCCTTTTCGCATGCAAGCTGCATCGCCTTTTCCGCAGGACTGCCGTCTAGCCGCGCAAGATCCTCCTCCACATTGCCCGGCAGCACCTCGAACGGAATTCCGGCCTGGCTGAGCAGCTCGCGCCTGCGAGGCGAAGCGGAGGCAAGTATTATAGGTTCCATACTTAAAAGTCCCCCTTATAGCTTTGCATATACTATTATGCCCAGAATCATGCCCAGAAGACTTCCGGCATTGATTCTCAGGGCAATATCAAAGCCCAGCCTGATAAAATGGGTATCCACCAGCGGGTTGAAGGTAAAAGCGAATAATTCCCTGTAGCCGTTGACTCCGCCCAGGCCGACCCAGCCGAAACCGGAATACCCGTAAAGAAGTTCTCCTGCAATACCTCCGATAAGCGCACCGGTCAACAGTGTCAAAAGCAGTATCCACGGACTTTTCCTACTTTTCATGCCATGCCCTCCCCGCCATGCCGTATCGGATTCCGGTATATTTTGACCGGAACCGTCAGGACAAGGTTCCATATTTTTATACTTTTATCTTATCACACTTTATTGTGTCAATATACAAAATATATCGTGCAAAAAGGAAATGACATGAACATTAAATGTATTTTTCAAATGCTTTTTCGCATAATGTACGGTGT